>PMIV01000127.1:0-17868 GCA_003158355.1 Anaerolineaceae bacterium | reverse complement strand
TGTTGATTTTGGCACCGGTTGTACGCGCCCGCAAGGGAACCTACCAGGCTGTCTTTGAAGAAGTACGCAAAGCCGGGTTCGTTAGAGTGCGTGTAGATGGCACAGTCTACAATCTGGACGAAGAAGTAGAGCTGGACCGTTACAAGATCCATACGATTGAAGCCGTAGTCGACCGTCTGGTGGTTTCGCATAGCGATGAAAAAGAAGAAAGCCGTACTTTTCGTTCCAGGTTGACCGATTCAGTTGAAACTGCGCTCAAAGTGGGCGAGGGGTATTTAACTGTTCAAGATTTGACCAGCGAACCGGCTCAAGACATATTTTATTCTGAACATTTAGCCTGCCCTGAACACGGTGTGAGCCTTCCGGAAATCGAACCGCGCACGTTTTCGTTCAATACTCCGCATGGCGCCTGCCCCGATTGTCAGGGGTTGGGCAGCAAATTGGAAATCGACCCGGAGTTGCTTATTCCTGACCCGGAACGCTCGTTGAACGATGGCGCTATCGCGGCACTCGAATGGAACGGTCCTCGCGAGCAGGGTGGTTATTACTGGCAGATGGTGGAATCCGTTGCCCATACTTATCACATTAATCTGGACGCCGCTGTGAATTCCATTGCTCCAGAGTTGATGCAAAAAATCCTTTACGGCACCGGCACTGAAGCGATCGTCGTCAAGATGGAAGGCCGCAATGACCGGCAGACCAGTTTCCAGACCGCTTTTGAGGGAGTCATCCCCAATCTGGAACGCCGTTACCGCGAGACCAACTCCGAGTATATCCGCAACAAGATCGGCGAGTTCATGAGCGACCGGCCTTGCCCCACCTGTAAGGGTGACCGTCTGCGCCCTGAAGCTATGGCGGTGACCGTGGATGGTAATAATATCGTGGAAGTCGCTTCCTGGCCGGTTAACCGCACACTGGAATTTGCCTGCAACCTTGGCAGGAAAGATGGCCCTCTCTCTACACGCCAGGGTGCCATTGCCGAAAGAATCCTCAAAGAAATCCAGTCCCGGCTTGGATTTTTGGTAGATGTGGGTTTGAATTATTTAACGCTGAGCCGTTCTGCAGGTTCGCTTTCGGGCGGCGAAGCACAACGCATCCGCCTGGCTACTCAAATTGGGTCGCACCTGATGGGAGTTCTTTATGTGCTGGATGAGCCCTCCATTGGGCTGCACCCGCGTGATAACGACCGTCTGTTGACCACATTAAAGCACCTGCGCGACCAGGGGAACAGCGTGTTGGTGGTGGAGCATGATGAAGAAACCATCCGGGCCGCAGATTGGATCCTCGACCTAGGCCCGGGGGCAGGGGAACACGGCGTCAAAGTTGTGGCAGAAGGGACGGTCGAGTATATTTTGGCTAATCCCGACAGTCTGACAGGCGCCTATCTATCAGGCCGAAAACAAGTGCCCATCCCGAAAAAATTACATCCCCGCAATGGCAAAAAGCTCAAGATCGTGGGGGCACGCGAAAACAACCTCAAAGACCTGGATGTTGAGATCCCGCTGGGACAATTTGTATGCATCACCGGCGTCTCGGGATCGGGAAAATCGACTTTGATGAACGACATCTTATATAACTATCTGGCGCGCGATCTGAACCGTGCACATACCCAACCAGGGCGAGTGGAGCGGATCGAAGGACTCGAATATCTGGACAAGATCATCAATATCGATCAAAGCCCCATCGGAAGAACACCGCGCTCCAACCCGGGGACATATACCGGCATGTTCGACGAGATCCGCACCCTTTATGCGGGGATGGCCGAAAGTAAAATGCGCGGCTATAAATCGGGTAGGTTCTCTTTCAACGTTCACGGGGGACGCTGTGAAGCCTGCCAGGGGCAGGGGCAACTGCGAATCGAAATGCAATTCTTGCCGGATGTCTATGTGCCCTGCGATGTCTGCCACGGTGCGCGTTTTAACCGAGAAACGCTGCAGGTCAAATTCAAAGGTCTTTCCATCGCCGAAGTCCTTGATTCAACCGTTGAAGCCGGACTGGAATTGTTTGCCAATGTGCCGGGGATTCAGAACAAGCTCAAGACCCTGCAGGATGTGGGGCTGGGATATATCCGCATCGGCCAGCCGGCGACCACACTCTCCGGTGGAGAAGCGCAGCGGGTGAAGCTGGCGCGAGAACTCTCGCGGCGGGCAACCGGGCGTACGCTTTACGTGCTGGATGAACCTTCCGTGGGGCTGCATGCCGCAGATGTACACATGCTGATCGAAGTGCTGCAGCGATTGGTGGACAGCGGTAATTCCGTGCTCATCATCGAGCACAACCTGGATATTATCAAGGTCGCTGATTACGTGATCGACCTCGGACCCGAAGGCGGCGACATGGGTGGTGAGTTGATTGCGACTGGCACACCGCACGATATTTGCCTGAATCAAGCTTCTTATACGGGTCAATTCTTGAAGGAGTATTTGAAAGTCCATCATCAAGAGGTTCAATAATCTCAAACAAACCAAAGTGTTACGGTTGGAGTCTGGCTTCGAGCTGTGAAAGTGATGGTTCTATCGAGAAAAGTTAACTTAGGCCAAGAATTCAGCCATCAATGTTGTAAAAATATTGACAGTTTTCGATCTACCGTGATAAATTTAATTGTTCTTAATCTTATATAAAGGTGTGTTTTATCAAGCGTTTGAATCAGGTCGTTGCAAGCAGAAATGTTCTGAGGGTGTGCCCGTAGAGGTGGTTCGCCAGTTTTTAGGTTAACTCATTCCACCACGGGTGCATTTCTCCAGCCCGTGGTCGTTTTTTAAGAAATCACCGGTTTCTGCACGTTTTGATGTAACAGACCGATTCGATCTTCTTGCTGTCAATTTAGATCTATTGCAGCCAGCCATGGGATATTCCCGCGGCTGGCTGTTTTTGTTTTGAGGAATCAATGAATTCACATCGAAAAAATTCTCCTCATTTTTATGAGGAGTTGTATCCGTCTTTTGAAAAGAGAAATAAGAAGAAAAACAATCGCGATGAAAGAAGAAAAAAGGATCACTGTGAACCAGAAAGACAATTCCGCTGCGGAAATTGCGGGGCAATCGTGAGTACTGATCGTGAATTAGTGGGTGTCAATAACCGCAATCACTGCCCGAACTGCCTGTGGTCAAAGCATGTGGATGATCTACGAGCCGGAGACAGGTGTTCAGGCTGCGGCGCCAGAATGCGTCCCCTTGGGTTAACCGTAAAGAAAGTTCACAAGAAGTACGCAGTTAATGAAGAAGGCGAATTGATGCTGATCCATAGTTGTATCCGCTGCGGAAAAATATTCATCAACCGCATTGCTGCCGATGATTCAACCGGAGCCCTGATTGCCCTGTACCATGAGGCAGGGCAGATTACAGATGAGATTCTGGAAAAATTGGCCGGACAAGACATTCATCTGTTAGCCGCGGGTGATCTGACGACGGTATTCAGCCAGTTGTTTGGCTGGCAGGCAATTCTCGATATGTTCGAGGAGGAAAATCAGAGTATACGATCTGAGGAGGCATTTGTAGAGCAGAGTCAATTGGAAGATTGAGCGAGGTCAAGAAATCGGGCTGCCAGTTCACTGTGGCAGCCCGCTGCAAAAGATTAGCCTTGAGTCCGCTCGACAAATTTGGGTAACAATCTGGCAAACACCCAGAAGAGCAGGTATCCCAGTGCAGTCCCCAGTGTGTTGAGGATGATGTCGTCAATATCCGATCCGCGGGTAGGCATAAAAAGCTGACAAATCTCAATAAAGAGAGAAAAGCCGCAGCCCATCAGGATCACCTTCCAGGCGGATGCAATTTTTTTGGAAAGGAAAGGAATAAAGAAACCCAGCGGAATAAAAAACCCGATATTACCGAAGAAATTCGTGAAGGAATAATTCGAAGGCTGAGCTGAGAGCAGATCGTCGACCATTTTCATGATGCCGACAAAGGGAATTAGATTCACCCTCCCAAATAATGAAAATTCCCCTTGAAACGGCAAAATCGTAAAGGTGTTTTGAATGAGATTGACCAGGGCTGTAATGAGCCCGGCCAGGGCGATCAGCCAGAACCAGCCGATGGGCCGCTGGCGCCGGCGTAATGCCAGGATCGCTATGACCCAGGCCAACAGGATGAACGGCAAAGAATAAATGCCAGATTCGAGAAAGGTCGAAAAAATGTATTCTTTCATTTTGCAGCCAGCCGGGTGAAAGTGGAACTATCGGCCGAAAGCTCACTATAACATGGTTTTAACCTCTAATGAAATAAAAAGAGACCTTGTTCGGCATGATCTGAACAAGGTCTCCTCACTAATGGAAAAGAAAACTATCTTCTGAACAGCTTCAAGATTAAAAGGAGCAAGACCGAACCTGCAAACGCGACCAATAAAGTGGGGAAGTTAAATCCAGTTAAAGAGGCGTTCAGACCCAGAAGACCTGCCAACCAGGCACCCAAAAGAGCGCCAATGACGCCGACAATGATGTTTCCCAATAAACCCATTCCGCGGCCTTTTACTACCAGACCAGCCAACCAGCCGGCAATTGCACCAACAACGATCCAGGCTAATAATCCCATAAATACTCTCTCCTTTGTATATTTTATATGATTATAGCAGGTCCTTTAGTTTGTGAAATGTCATTAAATATTATTATTAAGCGAAGCAGAATACCCCGCAGCTTGCTGCGGAAGGCGGGAAGATTTCCCCGCCGAAGGTTCCTTGCTTTTTTGTGCGGCTGATGTTTTTGTGTGGGCGTAATACCCCGTCTGCTTGCAGCAGGGATAGCCCACGCAAAGCCGTACTTTTATTTACAAAAAAGGAAAAGGGCAAATTAACTTGATTCTAACGGAACGTTAGTTAAATGTTAATCAAAATTAGTTATGCTAAAATGGAAATGGACTCAACATTATGGCAGATAAAAACCAAGTGAAATCAGTTTTATTTTTATGTACAGGGAATTCCTGTAGATCACAAATGGCTGAGGCGATGGTGAATCATTATTTACCAGAGCAATGGCATGCCACCAGCGCAGGTATTGTTCCGGCCGGGTATGTCCATCCAATGGCAATTCAAGTTCTGGCTGAATTGGGCATAGACCATCATGGTACCAGTAAATGGGTCGAACAATTTATTGGCCAAAAGTTTGATCGTGTTATTACGTTGTGTTCCGGTGCTGAACACAATTGCCCGGTATGGTTGGGAGAAGGTAAAAAAGAACATATCGGTTTTGGAGACCCGGCGCAAGTACAGGGCAGCGATGAAGAAAAGCTCGAAGCATTTCGTCTGGTGCGTGATCAAATGTTAGTGCAAGTTGTTGAATATTTAAAAAATAATTAGGTTTTTCTCCAGCTCCTGTAGGATCGAAAATCCACCGGCTATACATTAGCCGGTGGATCATTTAATTCAGTAAGCTTTGGATCAGGCTTGCGCCAGGAGTTTTTCCAACTCAGGAGAAATCTCGGCAGGAGCAAAAGATGGCGCATAACGTTCTACGAAATTTCCCTGGCGATCTACCAAAAACTTGGTGAAATTCCATTTGACGGCATCACCCAATAAACTTTTCTTTTGTCCGCGCAGATACTGGAACAACGGATGAGCGTTCTTGCCGTTAACATCAATTTTGCCAAAAACCGGAAAGGTGACGCCGTAATTCATCTTGCAGAAAGATTGAATTTCTTCGTCCGTGCCGGGTTCTTGGTGCGCGAATTGATCACAGGGGAAGGCCAGAATTTCTAATCCTTTTTCGTGATATTTATCATAAAGTTTTTGCAGGTCCGCATACTGAGGGGTGAATCCGCATTTGCTAGCAGTATTGACGACCAACATTACTTTCCCTTTATACTCATCCAGAGTTTTTTCCGTACCCTGGGACGTTTTAACTGAAAAATCATAAATGGACTTCATTTCTATCCTTATCTGAATCAATGATTATTAATTCTAATAAATATTACCCGAATAGTATATGAATTACATAAAAAATTTGTCTATCCAGAGGAGAATTAAAAAAACAAAACGGCCGATTTTTATCAAGTCGGCCGTTTTGTAAAAATTCTGAATTTATTACTCTTCTTCGTGGAAGGTGCCATTCACAGCCCGACCGACGCCGATGTATTTGAATCCTAAAGCCCGTAAAGGTTCAGCATCCCAAAGATTGCGCCCATCCAAAAGCACCGGTTGGCGCATAATCTTGAAAATGCGGCTGAAATCGAGTTGTTTAAATTCGTTCCAATGAGTAGCTAATAATAAAGCATCCGCGTCTTCAGCTACCTGATACGCAGTTTCGCACAATTTAACTTTCGGCAATACTTTACTGGCATTTGTCATGGCTTGAGGATCGTAAGCCTTGATATGCGCTCCTTCATTTTGTAAAAGGTGAATGATTTCCAAAGCCGGAGATTCGCGAATATCATCTGTATTGGGTTTAAAAGCTAATCCTAACACACCGATGGTCTTTTCGTTGAGGCTTCCCAATGCTTTGCGCAGCTTCATCACTACCCGGCGGCGCTGATTACGATTAATCTCCATAACGGCCTGCAGCAACTGCGGTTGAGTACCGTGGAGCACGGCCATATGTTCCAGTGCTTTAACATCTTTGGGGAAGCAAGATCCTCCCCAACCAAGGCCGGCATCGAGAAAACTCGGCCCGATACGTTTGTCATATCCCATGCCGCGGGCAACTTCGTTGACATCTGCGCCTAATGACTCGCAGATATTGGCAATTTCGTTAATAAATGAAATACGGGTTGCCAAGAAAGCATTGGAGGCGTACTTGATCATTTCGGCAGTGCGCAGATCCGTGATCATGATGGTGCAACGCAGGGGTTGGTAAAGAGAAGAAACTTTTTCAGCAGCTTCTTTTTGCAGGGAACCCAGTACAACCCGATCCGGGTTCATAAAGTCACTGATGGCAGAGCCCTCGCGCAAGAATTCAGGATTCGAAACTACGTTAAATTGCAAAGGATGTCCGCTGCGGCGTTGGGAAATAACTTCGGATACCCAATCGCCTGTGCCTACCGGTACTGTGGATTTGTTGATGACAATGATCGGCCAATCGACATTATCCGCAATGGCTTCTGCGGCAGAACGAACATATTGCAGATCAGCTTCCCCGTCAGTACCAGAGGGAGTTCCTACAGCAATAAAGGCATATTCTGCATTTTGCAACGCTTTGGGGTAGTCGGTTGTGAAAGTCAAACGACCGGAGCGGGTATTCTGCAGGACCAGCTGCTCCAATCCGGGTTCATAAATGGGCATTTCACCATTGATCAGTTTTTGGATTCGCTCGTTGTCTACATCCAGGCAGGTGACCTCGTTACCGAGATCAGCAAAGCAGGTACCGGTGACCAGACCAACATACCCAGTACCAACTACACAAATTTTACTCATTCAAGCCTCCAAAAAGGTGAGGGTTATTTTCTGGTTAATTCTACCATGAGCGAAGCATTAGGGTTCTACCCTAAAAGGGTCAATGGCGAATTAAACCCGGAGGAAAGTTCACAATTTTGACTTGAGGAGTAATAAGGTGCGTTGGCTCCCGGAGATCGAATATTCTTTCACAAGATCATAACAGGCACTAAATTCGCTTTTTAATCCATCCAGACTGTAGTTGGGGAAGATATCATCGCGCGAACTTAATAATCTCTTTACCTGGCTGTCTTCTTTGGGAACAAATTCTAAAAGTAAATACGACCCCATTTTTGCAAATGTAGCTGCGATCGCGGCCAGTGGAAGATTGTTGGCAATGGCCAGATGGTGGATCAGAGCGAGTGCCATTACCACGTCGGTTTTTCCGCGGCTGAGGTAGGATGTGCGCTCGGAATTATCCCAGCCAATGGCAGGTGATGGGTTTGTCAGATCGATCACCAGCGGAAGCACGTTTTTAGTTTTATTTTGCTTAAGCTGTTGATAATTGAGTTCAACGGCCTCAGGGTCAATGTCGCTGGAAATTACCATGCAATTGGGAATTTTTGCAGCTTCCAGGCTAAAGATGCCGGTATTTGCGCCGAGATCAAAGACTGATCTGGGTGCTAACGGTGCAAGGATTTTATAAACCAACGCCTTTTTTTCTTCAAAGGCGGTATTGGAATAATTGGTATTTGCGTAATAATCCGCCCATAATTTGTGGTTGATATTGCAGTTGAGGTGCGTGATAATGGATTCCAAACTATCCAGTAATCCCAATAAGCCATATTTGGATACCCGCGGAGGTTTAACCGTTTTGGCTTCAGGTTGATTGGCAGACTGAATTTCATTGGCACGAGCTTGAGCCTGAGCGTGTAGGTGAATATGCATCAGCAAGCCGGCGTTGAAGCGAGTTGATCTGGGTAACAATTTACTGCATAGTTCCAGCGGAATTCCATCAATATTATTGATCAGCAATTTTCCCATTTGCAGGTTGATTTTGCTCATCAGCGCCAAAGGGGCTAAAAAGTGTTGGCAGAATTGACGGTAGGCAACCCAGGGTTGTCCTTCGCTGTATTTGGCGAAGCTCAGGGTATCGATAAATATGGGCGCGCCAAAGCGGAACTGAATATTGTATGCACTAGCATCCTTTAGGGTCATGCCGAAGGCCAGGGCTTGCTTTTCAATCGCCAGCGTCATCAACGCAGCATCTTTTAATTGTGAAAATGACCACTCATAGGGATAGGTAATGAACGAGATCATTTCCGGCTCGATCACCTTGTAGGCAAGCTCAGGCAAAATAGGTATTTGAGTTACTTCTTGATGAGGGATGAGGAAATTTCCCTTTACCATCCGATCATATAACCCGGTAGACATTAACAGGTCATAATCCTCTTGATAAACCAGGTTGACCTGGCGGTAAATTTTGTTCCCCTGCGAAAAAACAAAACCTGACGGATCCCTGAAGGAAGCGGAGATTCTATTGCTCACTGATGGCCCTCGTTTTTGGTGTCGTCTTGATTGTCAATGCTAATTACCGCTTTATTATTGTTGAAAAGTGCACGAATTTTATTCCAAAAGATTTTCACGAACACGCCTAGGCCTAACACGGCCGCTAAAATAACTTGCAATAAAACACTTCCTGTGCCTGGATCAATATACAATTTTTCACCTTGTAAAACAGTTTTTTATGCACCGATGACCCGGTGATCATTATTTATAAGTCCAATTGTTCGTTACTTTATACCCAAAAGAGGTCAAAGAGTTGGTTACATAAGAAGCAATAGAATCCACCGAATCCAGTTCGTCTTGCGAGCAGGGAGATATGTAGTTCTGAATATTGCTCGTTGTGATCGTGAATTTATCAAAATCGAAACTGTAAGCCTTTTGGCATTGCATAGCGACCAATTCACTAAACTGGTAAAAAGGTGCTGAGATATTCTTTTCGGGGATGGCAACCAGACCGGTTTCTGAACCAGCCATACGGTTTGAATTGGCAGTGATTATGACCCGATTTTTGGGTAGATCATTGAGGATAGAATCTCCATCCATCCATGCCGGCTTGGAGATACCCAGATAGTCTAAAATCGTGGGGGCAACATCGATGTTCTGCGTGTTGGTAGTTATTTTACCGGCGTATTGATCTGAGGGAAAATGGATGATCATGGGAGTCTTTTTATCGGTTACCCATTGCTGACCATGATCGGAATACAAAACGATGATGGTATTGTCATATTCCTGGCTGGATTTTAAATACTCAACAAGCATTTTTACGTCATTATCGAAATCCAGAGTAGCATCATCGTAAAAATCGTCGATCCATGCGCCATATTGTTTCTCACCTTTGGAGAAAGTATTGCTCACTGGATAAAAGAACTGGCCGTGAGTGATCATCAAATGAATTTGAGCAAATATCGGTTGACCACTAGTTTTGGCATCTTTTAACTTGCCAATGAGGCAATTCATTCTATCTGCATCGGTGGAGGCATATTTACTCATTTGATTCACTATTGCAGAGGGGTTGGTGATATTTTTAATAAAGAAAATATGGAGCAAGCGGTCCCTGATGCGTTCATGGATCGTAGCGAGCAGGTAGTTTGCATCATCAAATTTATATGCTGTGAGACGATTGACCAGATAACGCAATTGGGAGGAATCTGAGCAATTAATGCTATCAAAGGCATTCTGGAAATTTTCCGCGTCAGCGTCTACATAATATGGGACACCCACCTGAGTTGTGGTATAACCAGCGCTTTTCAAAATAGCCGGCAGGTGTTCAAATGTATCTGAGCCGCGCAAAATGTCGGGAGGAAAAAGCACATTCGTGTCAAATGCTAGCTTACCGGTCAAAACAGAAGTGATAGACCCTGTGGTATGGCCGATGTTGGTGAAATTGTTTTCGCTGATAAGCGAGGTTGAGGTCAATTCTTTGATAAATGGAGTTGTCTCTCTTGAATATCCATACGCTGACATTTCTGAGGCGTTTAATCCATCCGTACTTAAAAAGATAATATTGGGTGTATTGGTTAATTTCTGGTATTTTTGAGTGACATTTTCCAGATCAACATTATTTGTGAAAATGGCGATCACTAAAAAGACGACTGAAATCCCCAGCAATATTCCCACAGAAGACTGGTTGATTTTGTTCATAAGTTGGCTGGGTTTTGCTTTGGCCCTCGAGAGCAGGAATGTGGCAAGAATAAAGATTGCCAGGAAACCCACTGAATAGATGAGGCGGGTATAGCTTGAAATTGTAATGATGCCAATTTTGAATACAGTATATGTAAAGTTATCCACTGCAATGAGTGAAACGCAGGCAATGAGCAGAGCAGGGGGAATGAACAAAAGAAAGTCACAATTGAGTTTAGGAAAAATTAATGAAGCGAGCCAGCGAATCAGTGTAAATATAAATAAAACTACCAGAGCCAACAAAGTTAATGCCACCCCGGCAATAAATACGATTCCGATTCGCTGCGGCCAGGAAAGTTGGTACATATAAGACGAAGAGGATTTAGAAAGGGAATAAAGCCATTCAAAAAAAACATAAAAATAGGCGAGCAAGAGCGTGATCCGTGCTGAACGCGCCAAAAGGAAAGTTTTAGGTTTAATCACTGAAACCAACTTTTTTTGTTTTTCCATTGATCATGGTCGTGAAACAATTTTTATTTGTTTCTTTTACACCAGAAAAAATAATAATAATCGTTAACATATAAAATTATGAACAAGTCTTTTCATAAATTTGGAGTAAAGATATTAAATTAGATTAATTGGGGCCAAACAAAATTTTATGCAATTATATCCCCTTTTAAAGGCAAATTTCTTTGCAAATTTGATGAAAAACTGATCTATTTTCCCCCAGGTGCAGCGGAATATTAAAAATCACTTCTTGAAATGAGAGAGGACCAATTCTAATAATTTTGCCTTCCAAAATGAATCGCTTGATGAATGTATAATTAACTTAATTCTCATGGATTGGAAAGGATTTCCTATGACTGCAAAAGTAATAGACGGAAAAGCCATTGCAGAACAAATCCGCACTGAAGTAACCAATGAAGTTTCCAAGCGTGCGACTGCTGGTCTACCTCGACCTGGTTTAGCTACGGTGCTGGTAGGGGATAACCCTGGGAGCCAATCTTATGTCAGATCCAAACAAAAAGCCTGTAAAGAAGCTGGAATTGAATCCTTTGGTCATGAATTACCAGCGGATGTGAGCCAGAAAGAGTTGGAAGGCCTGGTTGTCAGTTTGAGCGCAGATCCGCGCGTAAACGGGATTCTGGTGCAGCTACCCTTACCCGCCGGGCTGGATGAAGAAGGTGTTTTGAACGCGGTCGCACTCAATAAAGACGTCGATGGGTTTCACCCGGTCAATATTGGCCGCCTGGCACAAAAGGGCCGCGAACCGTTATTCATTCCATGTACCCCGGCCGGGGTGATGTATATGTTGAACCAGGAGTTGCCGTCCCTGGAGGGGGTCAACGCAGTTGTATTGGGACGTTCCAATATTGTGGGGATGCCGGTTGCACTTTTATTAGTACGTGCGAATGCCACCGTAACCATTTGCCATTCACGCACAAAGAACCTGGCCGATGTGGTACGCCAGGCGGATGTGCTGGTAGCGGCAGTGGGTAGAGCAGAAATGGTACGCGGTAGCTGGATCAAACCCGGGGCAGTGGTGATCGATGTGGGTATCAACCGCGTGGAAGACGCCAGCAGACCGCGCGGATACCGTCTGGTGGGAGATGTGGCCTATGATGAGGCTGTCCAGGTAGCAGGGGCGATCACACCGGTTCCGGGCGGGGTAGGCCCAATGACGATTGCCATGCTGCTGCGTAATACACTGAGAGCAGCAGAAATTGCTGATTAATTTGCAAATGAGGTAGGGGTAATATTTTTCCTGTTGTCTGACAATTGACATTCTATTAAAAAGTGGTTAAACTAAAAGAGAAGTTGTCTGACAAATACGCAGCTTAACGCTTCTCATTTGGCACAGGAATTGATAAAACCCATGACCACTCTTCTAATCAAGAACGCGCAGCTTTTAGTAACCATGGATGACCGCCGCCGGGAAATACCGGGTGGTGGTCTTTTTATACGCGACGGTTTTATTGAGCAGGTGGCTGAGACCCGTCTTTTACCTTCGACAGCGGATGAGGTGGTTGACCTGAGCGGGCATGTTCTTCTGCCAGGCTTGATCAATACACACCACCATTTCTATCAAACCCTGACACGCGCGGTGCCAGCAGCTCAGAATGCTAATTTGTTCAACTGGCTGACGACGCTTTACCCGATCTGGGCACGCATGACCCCCGAAGATATCCGCATTTCCACCCAGACGGCATTGGCCGAATTGGCTCTTTCCGGTTGTACGACTGCATCTGATCATCTCTATCTATTCCCGAACGGTTCGAAATTGGATGATGAGATCGAAGCCGCGTCTGCGGTAGGGATCCGCCTGCACGCTTCCCGCGGTTCAATGAGCCTGGGGCAAAGCCAGGGCGGTCTGCCTCCAGACAGCGTGGTTGACACTGAAGAAAACATACTGGCCGACAGCGAACGCTTGATCCAAAAATATCATGACCCCAAAGCAGGTGCAATGGTGCAGATCGTGCTGGCGCCCTGTTCGCCGTTCAGCGTGACTGGCGATTTGATGAAACACAGTGCTGAACTGGCGCGTAAATACGGCGTCCATCTACATACTCACCTGGCTGAAACCCAGGATGAAGAAGAATTCACGATTCAGAAATTTGGCTACAAACCCGTGGAATACATGCAATCGCTGGACTGGGTTGGGAATGACGTTTGGTTCGCCCACTCGGTGCACGTTTCTAAAAAAGAGATCGAAGTTTATGCGCGCGAAGGCTGCGGGGTGGCTCATTGTCCCTCCTCCAACATGCGGCTGGCTTCGGGTATTGCTCCGCTGCGTGAGTTCATGCAAGCGGGGGTAAAAGTTGGCCTGGGTGTGGATGGGTCGGCCAGCAATGATGGCTCACACCTGCTGGCAGAAGTACGCCAGGCCATGTTACTGGCGCGTTTGCGTTCCGGTCTGGAAGGGGCTTCACTGTCTTCGACAGGCGGAGAAATATTGACGGCCCGCCAGGCTCTGGAACTGGGCACTCGCGGCGGTGCGGCGGTATTAGGGCGTACCGATATCGGTTCCCTCGAAACAGGGAAATGCGCCGACTTTGTAGCCTTTGACATGAATCAATTGGATTTCGCGGGTGCGCTTCATGATCCGCTGGCTGCGTTGGTATTTTGCCAATCTGTGAAGGTGAACTGGAATTTTGTGCACGGTAAAGCGGTGGTCAAGCAAGGTCACTTGCTCGGATTGGACTTACCCAAGCATATTGAAAAGCACAATTTAGCTGCAAAGCGGCTGCTTGAAGGCTAGATTGACTATGAAAAATATCAAACGATCTCTGCTGACGTCAACGAGGTGGATGTAATGGGAATGGATTCTTTCTGGTTACAGAACGCAAGAGGTTTAGTTGATTGTGCTATGGGGCGGGTTCCTGCTGACCTGGTGATCCGCAACGGCAAATGGGTTTGTGTGCAAACGGGAGAAATTGTTCCTAATACCGATATTGCCGTGAAGAACGGAAGGATTGCCTTTGTGGGGGCAGACGCCAGCCATACGATTGGTAAAGAGACCCTTGTGGTCGATGCAGAAGGTAAATATCTAGTTCCCGGTTTGTTGGATGGTCACATGCATGTGGAATCCGGCATGGTTACGGTAACCGAGTTTGTACGTGTGGTGGTACCGCACGGTACCACGGGCATGTTTGTTGATCCACATGAAATTGCCAATGTTTTTGGCCTGCGTGGAGTGCGTTTGATGGTGGATGAAGCTGCCAAACAACCGATCCATGTTTTTGTGCAAATGCCTTCGTGCGTTCCCTCCGCACCGGGTTTTGAAACTCCGGGCGCCGTGCTTGGACCAAATGAAGTCACTGAAGCAATGACTTGGCCAGGCATTATTGGTCTGGGTGAGATGATGAACTTCCCGGGTGTATTCAATGGCGATGATAAGGTACATGCTGAAATGGCAGCTACCCGCTGCGCCGGTAAGGTGATCGGCGGGCATTATGCTTCCCCTGATCTGGGGCTGCCTTTCCACGGATATCTGGCGGGAGGGCCGCAGGATGACCACGAAGGCACCCGAACCGAAGATGCCGTGGCGCGGGCTCGCCAGGGCATGAAAGTGATGATGCGTTACGGATCCGCCTGGCATGATGTGGCCGCTCAGGTGAAAGCAGTGACCGAACTAGGTCTCGATCCGCACGGATTCATTCTGTGCACGGATGATTCTCATTCCGCTACGCTTGTCAATGAGGGACATATGGATCGGGTGATCCGCCATGCCGTAAGCGAGGGGTTGGATCCGGTGATCGCGCTGCAAATGGCCACGATCAATCCTGCTGAACATTTCGGCGTCTCGCGTGAGATGGGGTTAATCGCCCCCGGGCGATATGCAGATATTTTGATCGTGAAAGACCTCAATCATTTCGAAGCTGAAACAGTACTTGCCAAAGGGGTTGAAGTGGCAAAAAATGGCAAGCTTTTGATCGATCTACCGAAGATCGAATATGACGATTGGGCCTGTCAATCGGTTCATCTCAAACAACCCTTAACTGCAAAAGATTTCTGCCTGCCCTCCACAGATACACAAGAAGTGCTGGCTCACGTCATCGGTGTAATCGAAAACCAGGCGCCCACACGCCACTTAAAGATCAAGATGCCTGTGGTCAATGGCGAAGTCTGGGCAAATATTCAACAAGACATCGATAAAATTGCGCTGGTTGAACGCCATCATGCTACCGGAAAAGTACAGGTGGGTCTGGTTTCCGGTTTCGGTTTCAATGTTCCCTGCGCGGTGGCAACAACAGTTGCACATGACAGCCATCAAATGATCGTAGTGGGGACGAATGATGAAGATATGGCATTGGCTGCCAATACCCTGGCAGAATGCGGCGGCGGACAGGTGATGGTAAGCAAAGGAAAGATCCTTGGCAAAGTGGAACTACCCATCGCCGGATTGATGTCAAATGAACGAGCAGAAATTGTTGCCAAGAAAGCAGCCACGGTGTTGGATGGTTTTGTAAAATGCGGATGTACCCTGAACAATCCCAATATGCAGCTTAGCTTATTAGGCCTGGTCGTGATCCCTGAATTACGGATCTCTGATTTGGGTTTGGTGGATGTTACAAAATTTGATTTTATTCCGGTACTTGAATCAGTCAAGTGAAAGCAGGATCAAGCATGGCAAAAGCAGAAGATAATCAGGTTAAAAAAGAGGTCCAACATCCGTTCCAACGGCTGCAGACTGAATTAACGCAGTTGATCGCCAATTCCAGCATCGGCGAACGTTTACCTGCTGAACCTGAATTAGCCAAGAAATTAGGTGTTTCGCGGGCAACGCTGCGAGAGGCCATGCGTACTTTTGAGGGTCAGGGGCTGGTACGGCGTAAACAAGGGGTGGGTACATTTGTCGTGGGTCAATCCAAAGTGATCGACAGTGGTCTGGAGGTTTTGGAAAGCATCGAAACCCTGGCAAAACGAATTAGTCTATCGGTCTCAATGGGTGACATGAAGGTCGTGGAAGTTCATGCCAACCTGGAAGAGAGCGAAGCCTTGCGCGTCACAGAGGGGACCACTTTGGTAAAAGTTTCCCGTGTTATCCATGCGGAAAAGCGCCCGGTCGCTTATTTGACCGACATTTTACCCAAGAACGTTCTGCCTGAAAGTGATCTAAATTCTGGATTTACCGGTTCTGTGCTCGACTTGATGCTGCATCGAGGCACACCCCGTTTTTCGAAGTCATTCACCGATATACAGGCAGTATCTGCTTCGCCCGATATTGCAAAGATGCTGGAAATTCAAAGGGGAGATGTGCTGCTCATGTTTGTGGCACGTTTGTACGACGAAAACGGTGAAGTAGTGGATTATTCCAGTAGTTATTTCCTGCCTGGATATTTTAGGTTCCATGTGGTTCGCCGGGTTGAATCGGCGAATGGACTTTTATAAAGTTCCCTGGCGGGAGAGGAGGAAGTGTACTCTGGGTTTTTAGTCGGGCTTTTTTCGCGATTATCGCATATATCAAAATTTATTTAGGAGAAGTAAAAATGCGTAGTTTTGCAGGTCGAGATATTCTTTCTTTAAAAGACTTTGAACGAGAAGAATTCTTCCATATTTTCGAAGTCGCCGATGAAATGGCTCCAATTGCCAAGAGCCGCCGTAATACTGATCTGTTGGCCGAAAAGACCATGGTCACAGCTTTCTACCAACCCAGCACACGTACCCGTCTGGCTCATGAAGCTGCCATGCATCGTTTAGGCGGCCACGTGACCGGTTTTTCAGATGCTAAAATGACTCGCGCCGGTGACTGGTATCAGGAATCGATCAAGGATACCGTAAAGATGCTTGAATATTACGGCGATGTGATCGTGATGCGCCATTTCCAACAGGGCGCCCCCATGGAAGCAGCCAAATGGGCTTCAATCCCCATCATCAACGGTGGTGACGGCTGGGGTGAACATCCGACCCAGATTTTGACCGATCTCTATACTGTTCTGACCGAAAAAGGCCGCATCGATGGGCTGAAATGGCTGGCAGTTGGAGATATGCGCATGCGCACCATGCATTCTTTGGCATATGCCTTGACCCAGTTTGACTGCCCAATCACTTTCGTTGCCCCGCCTGAGATGACACTAAAACCTGAATTCAAGGACGAGTTGAAACAATACAGTCTGAATTTCAAAGAGGCCGAGCACGTGGAACAGGCAATCGCTGAGGCCGACGTAATCCTTGTGGAACCTGTGGTGCAGCCCGATTACACCAAGAGCCGCCAGGAAGCCGGTGAACACGGTCTGACCCCCGCCAATTACAAGATCACCCGTGAACTGCTCAGCACAAAGGCCAAATCAGATGCCATTCTGCTGCATTCACTCCCCCGCATGGATGAAATCCCTCCAGATGTAGATATTACCCGCTGGTCTCGCTACTGGCAGGAAGCCTTCAATGGCGTTGTCATGCGCATGGCATTACTTGGGCTTGTTTTAGGCAAGATGGAATAGAGAACAAAATAACCGAGAAAAGGTTATTTTCAACCTTTTCTCGGTCGATCTTTTCTGGAATACTGGTATTGGAGGAATTATGCAAACATTTTTACATGGTCGTGATTTGATCGGCGATCTCGACTTTTCAAAAGAAGAAGTTGAAACCGTTCTGGATGTCGCGTTTGATCTGAAACGCAAACGTGCTTTAAATGAATTGACCCCTTATCTGCGCGATAGAGTGCTGGCTATGCTCTTTTTCTTTAGCAGCACCCGTACCCGCGGCTCATTTGAAGCCGGCATGGCTCACCTGGGTGGGCATGCAGCATTCATTGAATCCCGCACAACACAGATCTCACACGGGGATACCCCGAAAGAGATCGGCGAGATCTTTGGCCGCTATTTTGATGGAATCGCTATCCGTCACGTGGACTGGGGTATTGGAAATGGTTATCTCAATGAAGTTGCC
>PMIV01000122.1 GCA_003158355.1 Anaerolineaceae bacterium | reverse complement strand
CGCCCAACGCTTTTTACAGACGGAATCCATCATTCTGGGAATCATCGTTATCGGTTTGATGGGTCTGGTCACGGATATGTTATTTAAACTGGCCTATCGCCGTATGTTCCGCTGGATGGATCGCAAAGGATGAAGCAATGAATATTCCGGCATTAGAACTGGATCAAATCTGGATAAAATTTTCACCGGCACGCCAGGCTGAAGTGGTGGCGGTGGAGGGGGCTTCGCTTTCGGTTGCAGAGAATGAGTTCGTTTCACTCATCGGCCCTTCCGGCTGCGGCAAATCCACCCTGCTGCGGGCAGCGGCTGGTCTGGAACAGCCTAACCGCGGCGAGATCCGCGTGGACGGACGGCGAATGGATCAACCTGGGGCAGACCGCGGCATGGTGTTCCAGGCGTATACGCTCTTTCCCTGGCTGAACGTTCGCGAAAACATCCGCTTTTCTTTGAAGAAAAGTCAGCTCACTGCTGCAGAGAAAGAAGAGCGCGTCAACCGTTACATCCACCTCATTGGTCTGGATGGTTTTGAAAATTCGTTCCCCAACCAGCTTTCGGGCGGTATGCGTCAGCGGGTGGCGATCGCGCGCGCCCTGGTGTACCAGCCGCGCATCTTATTGATGGATGAACCGTTCGGCGCATTGGACGCCCAGACCCGCATGCTGATGCAGGAACTGCTGCTTGAAGTCTGGGAGAGCCAGCGTTCCACGGTACTGTTTGTCACTCACGACGTTGAAGAAGCCATTCTGCTTTCTGACCGGGTTTTCGTGATGACCGCGCGGCCGGGGCGAATTAAAGCGGTCGTTGAGATCAACCTGCCCCGCCCGCGTTCACTGGTCACACTGGAGAGCAGCGCTGAATTTAACGCGTACAAACGCCAGCTTCTGGATCTGGTGCGCGAAGAAGCCCGCCTGTCTTTTGCTGAGCGAGGGTTGGAGTAAGTGTAAAAGCTATCTGGTGGTTACGTAAAAAAGCATGTGGATCAATCATGTTCATTTAAAAGGGAAGGTTTTCGGGAGAGCAAGCTGGCAGCCGCAGCATTGGCAAGGACCAGCACGTTGGGCATTTCACGCAGATAGGTTGCCGGCAGCAGGTCGGTGATAGGCCCTTCGACCATTTGCTTCAATATACCGGCTTTGTGGCTGCCGTTGACCAGCAAAATGGTTTTTGCGGCTTTTCGTAAAACATTCAACCCCAGGGTAAAGCCCTGAGAGGGAACATTGTCGATTTCTCCCCAGTAACGGGCATTGCTTATCAGGGATTCATGGGTCAGATTCACCACCCGGGTTGCCCCGAGTAATTCAGAACCGGGCTCATTGAAGCCGATGTGGCCGTTAGGTCCCAATCCCAAAACTAGCAGGTCAATTCCGCCGTGGGCCTGTAAGATCGATTCCATGCGCGCAGCCTCTGCCGCTGCATCTTCCGCCTCGGTGTTGAAGCGAAACAAGCGTACAGGTCGAAAATCCACTTGCCGTAGAAAGATATTTTGCAGCCAGGCGAATAGATTGCGCGGGTCTTGCAGAGCAATGCCGTAATAGTCATCCAATTCCACCAGGGTGGCGCGCGAAAAACTCACCTTCTCGCTGGCAAATTGAGCCACCAGTTCTTCATACATGGAAAGCGGCGTGTTCCCGGTGGGGAACACCAGGGTGGACTCCGGTTTCTGAGCCAAGAATTCACACACCAGGCGAGCAGCCGTTTGCCCGAACTCCGCTTCATCTTTTACGATTAAAAGCTGCATTTTTCCTCTATCAATAAGTTTTTCAGTAAAATAAAATTATTCCAGTTCTGCCAAAAGTGCTTTCAGCGCAACCAGCTCTTCTTTGCTCAACGTGATTCCTTTGCTCATGGTCTGATGTTCGGCGTCCCAATCACGAATGTCATACTTGGCGGGGCGGTCATTCCAACTGACCAGGTTGAGTTCCTTTGTCCAGCCCTTTTCGCTGGTGGAGAGAATGCCGATCTTTTTTACAATCTCGAATTTAATGTCTGCCATAGAATTCTCCTGATTTTTCTAATCATAGCGCCTGGAACGAATTTCTCCAATATCATTCTGACAAATTCTTAACAACCCTCGTACACTTGCGGGTTATTCTAAAGTTTAATAAACCCAAGGTTTTGCAGAGGTGACAAATGAATTTAGACCGCTATACCCAAAAAGCCCAAGAAGCGATCCTGCGATCACAGCAGATCGCTCAAGAAATGAATCATCAGGCTATTGAACCGGCACACCTGCTGCTGGCGCTTGTCCAGCAAGAAGAAGGGGTCGTTCCAGCCATTGTGACCAAACTCGCTGGCAGTACTGCTGCCCTGCGTGAAGAGCTGCGCCTGATGCTCGAAAAACAGCCCAAAATATCCGGCTCCGGCGTCAGCGAAGTAGGCATCTCCCGGGCAACCTCGGATGTACTGCAGGGAGCGGAGCGTTACGCCAAGGGCATGCAGGATGAATATGTTTCAACCGAACATTTATTGCTGGCATTGACCGAAAGCAGCGAAGGCAAACGGCTGACCCAGTTTGGCCTGACTAAAGATGCCATTTTACGCGCGCTAACCGAAGTCCGCGGCAATCAACGTGTCACCAGTCAAAACCCTGAAGATACCTATCAGGCCCTGGAGAAATACGGCCGCGANNCGCGACGAAGAGATCCGCCGCGTCATACAGATCCTTTCGCGCCGCAGCAAGAACAACCCGGCATTGATCGGCGACCCGGGTGTGGGTAAGACAGCTATAGTTGAGGGGCTGGCTCAACGTATTGTCAAAGGCGATGTCCCCGAAAGCCTCAAACACAAACGCCTGATCGTGCTGGATATGGGTGCATTGGTGGCTGGGGCCAAGTACCGCGGTGAGTTTGAGGAACGCCTCAAAGCTGTGCTCAAAGAAGTGCAATCGGCTGAAGGGGAGATCATCCTCTTTATCGATGAGATGCACACCGTCATTGGTGCCGGTGCTGCCGAAGGCTCGATGGATGCGGGTAACATGCTCAAACCCATGCTGGCGCGCGGTGAACTGCATATGATCGGCGCCACCACCACTGCTGAATACCGAAAGTACATCGAAAAAGACCCGGCGCTTGAACGCCGGTTCCAACCCGTATTGGTGGTTGAACCAAGCGTGGCGGATACGATCAGTATTCTGCGCGGGCTCAAACAGCGCTACGAGGTGTATCACGGCGTGCGCATCACTGATGCGGCTGTCATCGCCGCTGCTACGCTTTCGAACCGCTATATCACCGACCGCCGTTTACCGGATAAAGCCATTGACCTCATTGATGAGGCGGCGGCCACCCTGCGTACCGAGATCGACTCCAAACCACAGGTGCTGGATGAAGTGGACCGTCAGATCATGCAGCTTGAGATCGAACACCAGGCGCTGCAAAAAGAGAAAGATAAAGCTTCCGCGGACCGTCTGCACAAGATCGAAGTGGAACTGGCAAACCTGCGNNGCAGCCCGGCTGCGTTATGGAACGCTACGCGAATTACAGGAAAAACGCGAAGCTGCCGAAAAACGTCTGCAGCAATTGCAAAAAGAGGGTGCCCTTCTGAAAGAAGAAGTGGATGCCGAAGAAATTGCCGCCATCGTGGCCAAGTGGACGCATATTCCGGTGGAACGGTTGCTTGAAGCTGAAGTACAAAAGTTGCTGCACATGGAAGACCGTTTGAAAGAACGGGTAGTCGGGCAGGAAGATGCCCTGCATGCAGTATCCAATGCTATTCGCAGAGCGCGAGCGGGGTTACAAGACCCCAACCGACCGATCGGTTCTTTCATCTTTTTAGGTCCGACGGGTGTGGGCAAGACCGAGCTTGCGCGTGCGCTGGCAGAGTTCCTCTTTGATGATGAACGCTCAATGGTAAGGATTGACATGAGCGAGTATCAAGAGAAACATACGGTTTCGCGCCTCATCGGCGCCCCTCCGGGTTACGTGGGCTACGATGAAGGCGGCCAGCTTACCGAAGCGGTACGCCGCAATCCGTACACCGTTGTGCTCTTTGATGAGATCGAGAAGGCCCACCCCGAGGTCTTTAACGTGCTGCTGCAATTGTTGGATGACGGCCGCTTGACCGACGGCCAGGGCCGCACGATCGATTTTCGCAACACACTGGTGATCATGACCAGCAACCTGGGCAGCTCGTTATGGATGGGCTCAAAGTCGGTGACGCGTGAACAAGTCACCCAGACCTTGCAGGCGAACTTCAAACCGGAGTTTCTGAACCGCATCGATGAGATCATCGTTTTCCACTCGCTGCAGAAAGACCAGCTTGGCAAGATCGTTTCCATCCAACTCAAACGGGTGGAGAAACTGCTTGAAGAACGCGGTTTTAAGTTGGGACTATCCACGGGAGCGCGCGAGTACCTGGCTGAAGTAGGCTATGATGCCGATTTTGGCGCCCGTCCGCTCAAACGGGCCATTCAACGGGAACTACAAGATCCGTTGGCGATGAAATTGCTCAGCGGCGATTTTCTTCCAGGTCAGACGATCCATGTGGACCGCGGCTCTGATGGATTAACTTTCAGCGCGAAATGATTCTTGAAATAAATGAAGCAGAGGCAGTTGCTCATCAAGGTAACTGCCTCTACTTATTTTAAAGAAGGGTTTCTGCCGATTTTTGTGATTAAGACTCAAGAGGTTTACTGCCGTTCGCCATGCGCTTGATCCCATCCTTAATTTTGGCGGTGTTCCAATTGATCAAGAATCCCAGCCAATGGTTGCTCAGTTTAAGATAGGTGAGAAGTTGGGCTTCATAAAGCGGGTGCATTTGTTCAACTGCTTTGTTCTCGATAATGATGCAATTCTCAACCAGCATATCGATCCGGTAACCAGGATCAAGAAGATGACCATCATATTGAATGGGTAAGGCAACTTCGCAATTGACGGTTAATCCCCTTTGGGTAAGTTCATAAGCAAGACAGGTTTGGTAGGTTGATTCCAGTAATCCGGGGCCGAGGGTTTTGTGTACTTTGAAGGCTGAGTCAACGACGATAGTGGCAATTTTCTCGATATCCATAGTTTATCCCCTGAATTAATTTGTTTTTATTTAACCACAAAACATAAAATGAAGTGAAGGAAAAACTCAAATCTTTACCACCTGAGTTTATCATTTTAGTGT
>PMIV01000164.1:5836-6045 GCA_003158355.1 Anaerolineaceae bacterium | reverse complement strand
CTGGTGATCTTTTCTGCATTTCGGCTCCAGTACTGCCAATCGTAATGGTCAACTACTCGCAAAAGCTATCAGATATCCATTGGCCGTGGTGCTTATTTATGTCAATAATATGGATAAAAGAATTATGCATATTATATCGAGATGTTTCATTATACCGGCCTAAAAACCGTATAATGAATATATGGTAAACATGCTGTCTGAACAGGTAA
>PMIV01000164.1:0-5799 GCA_003158355.1 Anaerolineaceae bacterium | reverse complement strand
CATGCCTGGGATTATTCCAGGTTTGGCACACTTTCGCTGCGCCTGATGTTGGCCACACACAGCAGCGGCCCCTTCCCTCTGCTGCACAGTTTGCGCCCCATGCAGAAAAGTTACTGGTATCGGGTGGGCAGCCCACCCCCGCCGTGCGGAGTGGATCAAAATTTCAACCGGTTTGAAGATTTTGCCGAAGCTGTTGCAGCTTATGTTTACCCCAAAGAGGCCTATCAGCGTGCCCTGGTCAGAGGATATCCTTATGGTCATTACGGCTACAACCATTTTCGGCAGACGCCGCGCGGAAAATTTATTGCCGCCCTGGCAGATTATTTATAAAAAAATGAAATGGCGCTCACTATGTGGGCGCCATATTTTTTCAACTGGAGGATTATTCTTCGGTAACGTGGGTCTGTGTGCACTGGGGTGCGTTGGGGCAAATGTAGATCTTTGTCGGTTTACGCAAGAAGTGGTATTCGGTATGCAGCACCATTGGGATGTTGCATGCCGGGCATTCAGGTGCTTCAGTTAAGTTCATGAACGGTCGTTTATCCAGTTCTGTGGCGGAATGGAATTCATATGAGACTGGTTCCGAAATGAGCGAACTGGTTGCATGTACGGGCTCCATCACAGCGGCGGCAGAGGCGTAAGCGGTTGCGGGGGTGTAAACGGTTGCAGGGGCCGGAACAGGTGCTGTCTTCTGCGGGGATGGAATATTCTTGGCCTCCGCCGGGAGGTTTTTACGCACACGGGTTGCCACCACTACTTTGATGAACTGATCGCCGTCATAAAGGTGAATGGGTTTGCCTTCAGCCCATAAGCGGGCGGCTTCTGTGATGGTGCCGGTGGTGATGATCGCTCCGCCGTTGGCATCAGAAGCACGTAGCGTGCCGTAGAAATCGCGAACAACGGGTTCGCCGATCTTGCCGCGGTAGCGCTTGCACTGCACCAGGTAGGTGTCACCGCGCCGTGAGCGCACGATCAGGTCAATGCCGTGATCGCCCGTACCACCCACGACCTGCACGGTGTTCCCCTGCGCGCGGTATGTTTCTGCTACCAGTTCTTCAAAATCTGACGGGGAAAGAGAGCGAATATCTTCAAGCGTACTGGCAGTAAATTTTTTACGCTTTTCTTCGAGGAGAAGCGCTACTTCAAAGGGGAAGAGCAACAATCCCACTGCCATAAAAAAGCTAGTATCGGCGGGTTCGGGAATTAGATGGAAGGTTTGCATTGCCATCATAAAGAAACCCAATCGCAAGATAGCGAAGAATCCCCAGCTAATGATCAATCCTTTGATCGAACTTCGCAGCACGGCTCCGATGCCGCTTTGGCGGTTGTGGATCCCGATGAACAGGGTCAAAAATATGATTGGCCACAGTCCCACCAGGAATTTTGCGGCTATGATCAACAGATCAAAAAAAGTTTGCATTTCATCTCCTCCAGTGCCAGATACGGCAGAATACGAAGAGACTAGTTGCAAATATGATGCCAGAATTATTAAAATCCTGTGAAGTAAATATTCTCTCCTGGATAGGCAATCTGAATGAGTAAAAGAGTGGTTGAGTACGCCCGCTCGATCAACAGATGTGTCATTCCTGATAATTTCCTGAAAAAGGGATCTGTGTAAAGCTGGGTTTTTGTTCTCGCTTTACCGGTTAAACTTATTGTGCCGTTCAATTCTTCGTGGAATTATCATTCATTTGAATTATGGATAATTATGGCATTATTTTGAGGTTTACTTTTTGTGGTTATGGATCATTTCAAGCTTTTCACAACAGGGATCGTCACGATTAATATCGAATTAGGCCAACTTTTATTTAGCGCACTCTTGTCCGCTTTTTGGTGGTGTAACGGTTAATACTGTGAAGATGCATTTTCAGAAATTAACCAATAATCGAAAGGAAAAATAGATGAATCAATCTATTTCATTAGATAAACCCCAATCCGTTCCAGATGATTCTGAATTGGTACTGGCAGCACAACAGAACCCAAGTGCCTTCCAACCAATCTATCAAAAATGGCTGAAACCGATCTACCGATATTTTTATTTTCGTGTGGAGAACGAAAAGGACGCAGAAGATCTAACCTCACAGGTTTTCCTCAAGGTTTATGAAGACCTGCCCAGATATCGAAGCAAAGGCAGTTTCTCAGCCTGGATTTTCACCATTGCTCATGCACGGATGGTCGATTTTTTTCGCAAGGCGACCCGAGAGCAAAAACTTGAAAAGGCCGACTATACAGCAAATTCTTCGGATCTTCTCACGATGGTTGTCCACAGTAACGAGATCGACGAATTGCTTGCTTTATTACACAAAATGACCGAAGAAGAACAGGAATTGATAAGGTTGCGCTTTTTTGGCGAATTGAGTTACCGCGAAATTGGCGAAATACTGAACCGCAAAGAAGACGCTGTGCGTAAATCAGTTACCCGTTTACTGGATCAAATGCAAGTTGAAATGGAGAGAGATAATGGCAAACCTTTTTGAAAAATTAATCAATAATGCGGCTAAATCAGTTGAGCCGTCTGCTGAGTTCACTCAAGATTTATGGAAACGGATCAAAATGACGCCACAAAAGACAAGGGAACCCAGGATAGTTTCCAAGAAGTTTTGGATCCTGGCCGTATCAGCCCTAGGGGTAATGCTAATTTTGATAATTGTTGGGCCGGAAACTGTAATGGCAGCATTCCGAAGTTTGCTTTCCTACATTCCGGGGATTGGGTTCATACAAAAGGACGAAACGACACTCTTTTTGGAAAAACCAGTGGTTGTCAAGCAAGATGGTTATTCCTTCACCGTTGATAATGTTGTGGCAGATGCCGAAAAAGTGGTTGTTGCATATCACCTAAGCGGCACTTCTGGGGATATCCAAACCTGTACCTATGACGGAAATCAGATTATTTTACCCAATGGAAAATCAAGGCTGCCGATCAACGGCGGGTCACAACCCGCTTCTGCAAAGATCGATTTCGCTTCATTACCCGCTGGAGTAACCAAGTTTTCAATCAAGGCGACAATCAATGATCCAGATTCCTTATGCCCTGCCCCCAAAGAATGGAATGTTGCAGTTTCACTTGCAACAACTTCACCTGATCTGGAAATTCTTCCGGTGATTGAAAATACTCCTGCACAAAACTCAACTTCCAATTCAACATCAACCTCGTCATCCACGAATACTGACGTTCAATTTTTAATCGATAAATATGTTGAATTAACGGACGGTTACTTATTGACAGGTAAAATCGTGGCTTCGGACAAGTCATGGCGGAACGTTTCAATTGATATGGAAAAAGTTGAAGCGTTTGATGCAGCCGGTAAAAACATTCCCCTTGAACAGACTGATGAGAGTCTCAACGATAATGAGTTTGCAATAAAAGTAGTTGGGAAAAACTTTGCGCTCCCATTAAGCATCCACGTTAATAACATGGTGGTTATTGTCGCCGAGGAAACCCCTCCATCTTTCTCGTTTGACGCAGGCAAAGATCCTCAAATTGGTCAAAGTTGGACCATTGATCAAGAAATAGAAATTGTCGGAAAGAAAATTTATATCAAAGATATAAAAGTGGTTGAAGATACATCTAAAATAAATTATCCAACTTCGGTTAAGGGATTTGCCATAAACGCAACCAGTGCGGATAATATTAATCTTGGTTTTGATTGCTCCGGAAACAAAAGAAGTGATTCAAGTTGGAATCAGAGTATGCCGGGTAATGGCAACAAATTTTCAGTTGAGAATTATTTCCCAAATGGTATTCCCAATGGGGTGGTAACATGTAAAATCTTGAATGCCTTTATACAAGAAGGAGGAGATTGGAAATTTCAATGGCAGCCAAACCAAACGGCGAAATAAACTGTTGCCAAAGCCAAAGAAAATTAATTTAGCCATAACAAAAAAAGCCTTGAAAATAATCAAGGCTTTTTAATTGTATCAACCGTATTCAAAATTTTTTATTGGGTTCACCTGATTTAAAATATCTCATAAATGTACTTGTGACAGGGCTGTTATAAGTGTATTTTAATTACATGATTTCAGATTGTCAGACTTTCGCCGGGTTGAAGCAGTTTCACTCTGGTGGCTGTCTTTTCTTCCACCAGTTTGGCCCAGGCCGGGGCATCTTGTTGGAGCAGGGGGAAAGTGTTGTAATGAATGGGCACAACCATGCGCGGGCGCAGGAATTCCACGGCGCGTAGGGCATCGGCCGGACCCATGGTGAAATTATCTCCAATGGGAATAGCTGCCAGATCGAGGCCTTCATCACCAATGAGCCTCATATCACCAAATAGGCCGGTATCCCCGGCCAGATAGATCTTTTGGCCGTCATTGGTGGTCAGCAAAAAGCCCACCGGGTTGCCGCCGTTGGCCCCATCCGGCAGTGCAGAGCCGTGCAGGGCATTTGTCAGCTTCAGGTAGCCAAAGGGATAGTGGAAGCCGCCGCCAATATGCTGGGCGTGTCCTTCCACTCCTTTCGTCGCGGCCCAACTGACAATTTCTGCGTTGCTGATCAAAAGAGCTTTCGTTCGTTTGGCAATGGCAACGGTATCGCCCAAATGGTCGCCGTGTCCGTGAGTCACCAGAATAAAATCGGCCGGTACTACGTCAGCGCTGATGCTGGCTTTAGGATTTCGTGAAAGAAAAGGATCCACCAACAGATGGAAGCCGGCAGTTTCAATGCCGATAGCGGCATGACCGTAAAAAGTAAAAGTAGTAGTCATCAGATCACCTCAATTCATGAATTCAGATTGGAAATAAATTTCTTCAATATCGCAGACCGGTTTGTAGCCAATTTTCTGATAAATGTGGTTGGATACCGGGTTATCGAGGTCGGTCATCAATGAACAAAAAGAGGTTCCATCGTTCAAGAGATATTGACTCAACGTGCTGACCAATGACGAGGCANNCGCGTTCGCACAGCCATGGCAGTGACCAGGCCGTCTTCCCAAAGGAATATTTCTTTCTGCTGGATTCTGTGCATGGTGCGTTCTGAAACAAGTGAACCTTCTTCTCCTCCCAGCGCTTCCCGGTCAAATTCCCTTGCCCATTCAACGATCAGGTCAAAATCAAGCTCTGACGCCAGGCGCATGTACCCCGGGTTAAAAGGTGTAGGTGTCACTTGAGTTAATTGATAGATTCTGCCTTTGCGGTTTATTTTGAGCGATTCACCATGTTGGTCGTGCCAGAGGCCAGCGAAGGTCTCGACAACATGGTTTTTTCCTATCACTCCGGGGATCGGGAAGCTGCCCAGATAATTGTACAGTTCCTTCAAAGAGGCTATTTTCTGTACAGGTTCACAATAAAGGATCAGCGAATAGGGGGGCGTCATCAATGCGGCAGCCGTCAGCCCCTGTACGTCTTCAACACCCACCATTTTCGGTGCGGCCAAATACTCAGAGGGCCGCCCTGTTTTTTGATCGTCGACCAACTGTTGGCAAACTCCCAACATCAGGCCGTTTGCCGCCTCATCCCTTTCCAGAGTGGGTTGGATCTTTTCCANNAAAATAAGCAGGCTGATCGGTGTGGAATAACTTAAGTATCACTTATTTAGTCCTTGCTCATTGGCGGTCATTTGGCAGTTACTGGCTATGATCGTTATTGAGCGGCACGTCTCCGAGCGGAGGCAAAAAACCCTCTGTCTCTATTGAAGAAAGCAACAAAGTAGCCGATGTGAGAGCGGCTGGAGGGGGACAAGCCGGCAAAAGACACAGAATCTTTACCAGACAGGCGCAGGTCTCTTCGACATAGAGTTTCATAGAGACTTCATTTAAGTATGGAAATGGACGATCCAATTGCCAATGTGGTGAGGGTTGGCTG
>PMIV01000239.1 GCA_003158355.1 Anaerolineaceae bacterium | reverse complement strand
ACATATTCGATGGCATCCGCCAGGGTGAAAGCCACTTCCTGTACCGCCGTGGAACCGGCTTCGCGGATATGGTAACCCGAGATGCTGATGGTATTCCAGTTAGGCACTTCCTTCTGGCAAAATTTGAAGGTATCTGTGATCAAACGCAGGGAAGGGACTGGAGGGAAAATATAAGTGCCGCGCGCGACATATTCTTTTAGAATATCGTTCTGGATGGTGCCACGTAGCTGCTTCATTTCCACACCCTGCCGCTTGCCTACTGCGATATACATGGCCAGCAGCACTGCCGCCGGGGCATTGATAGTCATGCTGGTCGAAACCTTATCCAGCGGGATCTGATTAAATAAAATCTCCATATCCTTCAAAGAAGAAATGGAGACGCCTACTTTACCCACTTCGCCGAGCGACATGGAGTCATCGGCGTCATAACCGATCTGGGTGGGCAGGTCGAACGCTACCGAAAGGCCGGTTTGCCCCTGTTCTAGCAGGTAACGGTAACGGCGGTTGGATTCTTCAGCGTTGGCAAACCCGGCATACTGGCGCATTGTCCAAAAACGGCTGCGATACATGGTAGGCTGCACGCCGCGGGTGAACGGATATTCACCCGGAAAGCCCAGCTCTTGCATGTAATCAAATTCTTCAGGGGTGGCAGTTCTGGGGAGCGGAATGCCGGAAGAGGTAACAAACTCCTCTTTGCGTTCCTTGAATTTCTTGATTACGGGACCAACAACCGTTTCCTCCCATTGCGCTTTTTCGTCTTTAAGGGTCATAAGAACCTCTTTTTTTAAATGATCAATCATAGTCAGTATACCTTAACTGGAATGAGGGGCGCAGCATTTAATGGGATAATTAATGGAAATTGAACCAACATTCTAATTAATAATTCCAGGTATGAAAATAATGGCAAATTGTAAAAATTACTAAAAAATATGCTATAAATAACTTGGAGAATAATTTTGATCAATATACTGGGAAGCTCTCACAACCGTATGACTTGGATTCCTGATCCTCCAAAGGAATTCCTGATCTTGAATTTGGAGATAAGAACTATTCCATAATTTACGCTTGCTGCTTATAAATCTACCAGTGAAACCCCATGATTACTGAGTGTTTTCATCCATAGAAAGAGACCTTTACCAACTAAAAGAGAGCAGCAAAACTGTTCTCTTTTTCTTTTGGAGGCTTGAATGAAAAAAACGATCGTTGCTGCTGCATTAGGGGAATGCGTCCATGTTGCCGGGGTAATGAATTTTTTACAACTGGCAGAAAGTGCTGGTTGGCGGACTGTCTTTCTCGGTCCAGCCGTATCCATCGAAAATGTTCTGCAAGCTGCCAAAGCCGAAAAAGCTGATCTGGTTGGAGTATCTTACCGGTTAACCCCTGAAACCGGGGAGCAATTGCTTGGAGAATTTGCTGAAGCAGCAGATGACCTGCGCAGCCAGGGAGTTCGTTTCGCCTTTGGAGGAACACCCCCAATGGCAGAAAGAGCCAGAAAACTTGGCTTCTTTGAAAAAATATTTGAAGGCGGAGAACCTTCAGATCAAGTGTTAGCCTACTTAAAAGCCGAATCTGCGCCGAAAACAGAAAAAATAATTTATCCCCAAAACACAATAGAACGAATCAAATGGAAAGCCCCATTTCCATTACTTCGCCATCATTTTGGTCTGCCTACAATGGCAGAAACCCTGGCCGGGATAGAAAAGATAGCTGAGGCAAAAATCCTGGATGTGGTCTCGCTAGGCATCGACCAGGACGCTCAGCAAAATTTCTTTCACCCCGAAAAACAAGATCCGCGTCAAAAAGGAGCCGGAGGGGTTCCAGTCCGCAGCCGCGCAGATTACGAAGCTTTGTATGCGGCCAGCCGGTGTGGGAATTTCCCTTTGCTGCGCACATATTCCGGTACCGATGACTTCATTCGATTAGCCGAAATGTACTCTGAGACAATCAATATCGTCTGGTGCGCCATTCCGTTGTTCTGGTTCAATCAGATGGACGGACGCGGCCCCTGGAATCTTGAGGATTCCATCCGCGAACACCAACGCGTGATGAACTGGTACGGCGCTCGCGGCATTCCAGTGGAATTAAATGAACCCCACCACTGGGGCATGCGCGACGCTCCTGATGTGGTTTGTGTCGTTTCGGCGTATTTGTCCGCCTATAATGCGCGCGCATTTGGAGTGAAAAACTATATTGCCCAGTTCATGTTCAATAGCCCGCCGGGACTTTCTGACGCAATGGATCTGGCAAAAATGCTGGCCATGCTGCGCCTGATCGAGCCGTTGCGCGGTGCAGATTTCAGGATTTGGACGCAGACCCGCACAGGTTTGCTTAGTTATCCACTGCACCTGCCTGCCGCGCGGGCACATCTTTCGGCGAGCATTTACCTGCAAATGGCGCTCAAACCGGATATTGTCCATGTCGTGGGGCACACCGAAGCAGATCACTCTGCAACTGCAGACGATGTAATTGAAGCCTGTGCTATGGCGCAAAGGGTAATCCAAAATGCTTTACAAGGCGCGCCAGATATGACTGCTGATCCGGTAGTGCAGGCCCGTGTGGATGAATTGGTCCGGGAGGCACAGATCACCTTGCAAGCAATTCGCAGTATCTCAAATGACAATTCCCTTGATCCTCTTATTACTGCTCATAATTTAGCGAAAGCCGTCAGCATCGGGATTCTGGATGCTCCCCAACTACGCAACAATCACTTTGCGAAAGGTGAAATTAATACCCGCATCATCAAGGGAGCCTGCATTTCTGTTAATTCAACAGGAAAATCCATTTCGGAGAAAGATCGGATGGAAGCATTGTTGGTTCAAAAAAAGGAGTAATTAAGTGAATACAAAAATGAAATTTACAGTGATCGGAGCTGGCCACGGTGGAAAAGCCATGGCTGCTCATCTGGGACTGATGGGTTTCCCTACCACGCTCTACAATCGTACGCCAGAAAGAATCGCGGCGATCAAAGAGTTGGGCGGCATTAATCTGGAGAGTCAGGATGGTAGTTTAATGGGTTTTTGCAAATTAACGCGGGTCACATCCAATATGGAAGAGGCGCTTGAAAAAGCTGAAATGATCATGGTAGTAGTCCCATCTTCGGCTCACGCAGATATTGCAAAAATAAGCGCCCCCTACTTAAAAAACGGACAGACCGTGGTACTTCATCCAGGCAGAACCTGTGGAGCGATTGAATTTGCAAAGGTACTGAGGGATGAAAAGTGTCTGGCAGATGTGACCATTGCTGAGGCAGAAACTTTTATTTATGCTTCACGCTCTGATGGTCCTGCTGAATCACGCATCTTTCGCATCAAAGAAGCCGTGCCGCTTGCAGCACTCCCGGCAAATAGAACTCACAAGGTACTCGATCAGATTCATGTTGCTTATCCGCAATATATCGACGGCGTTAACGTCCTCCAGACCGGTTTAAATAATATGGGGGCAATTTTTCACCCCGCCTTGACCGTTCTCAATTCAGGGTGGATAGAATCTACACACGGAGATTACCAATTCTATATTGATGGTGTCTCACCCTCTGTCGCTAAAGTTCTCGAAGCTCTAGACCGCGAAAGAGTAACTGTCGCCTCTTCTCTTGGCATCCGTGCCCGTACGGCTCTGGAATGGTTAAAACTGGCATACGACACCTCTGGGAAAGACCTGTACGAAGCGGTTCACAATCAACCGGGGTACTACGGGATTAAAGCTCCCCCCACATTGAACCACCGCTATATTTTTGAAGATGTTCCAATGAGCCTGGTGCCTATTGCTTCTTTGGGCCAATGTTATGGCGTTTCCGTTCGTGCAATGGATTCCATTATCCGGATCGCTTCGATTATCCATAAAACAGATTATTGGCGGCGCGGTAGAACAATCGACAAACTCGGAATCGATAATTTAAGCGTTGGAGAATTGACCGCCTATGTAAATGAAGGAATTCTGGAAGAGGTAAAACATTGATAACCATTGAAATGGTAACGTGTTTCATTCTTGTGAAAACCGTGCGAACAGGATGAACATGAAGTGCCGCCAAAAAAGAACAATGATAAACTTATTTAATAGATCAGGAAAATCACGATGAGCGATTTTTTACAATTCGCAGTAATTCTGGTGATTATTTTAGTTGCTGCGAAACTTTTTGGATATCTCAGTACTCTCATTCACCAACCTGCAGTTTTTGGTGAGTTGCTCATTGGTGTTCTGCTTGGCCCATCTCTGCTCAATATCACTCACCTCCCCTTCATCACCAGTTCTATTTTGCCCGATTTCATTTCCGAGTTGGGAGAAATCGGTGTCTTATTGCTCATGTTCCTGGCGGGCTTGGAATTACACTTTAATGACCTGGCAAAAAACACCCGCATCGCCACCAGAGCCAGCATTCTTGGGGTTGCTCTTCCGGTGGGGCTTGGATTCGGCCTTGGCAAATTAACTGGAATGAGTACAATTCAGGGTCTATTTTTGGGATTGTCACTTGGAGCTACATCTGTATCCATTTCAGCGCAAGTGCTGCTTGAATTAAAAATGATTCGCAGCAAAGTTGGGTTGGCTTTACTTGGTACAGCCGTCTTTGACGATATATTGGTACTACTTTTATTTTCCGGATTTCTGGTTTTCCTTTCTGGCGCCAGTTCCTTTGTTGGAATTTTGCTCGTATTCGGAAAAATGATGTTATTTCTGGCATTATCTGCTGCGTTCGGCATTTGGGCATTACCTCCTCTTACCCGTTGGACCAGCCATTTGCCCATCAGTCAAAGTGTTCCCACTCTGGCATTAGTGGTCCTGTTAATTTACGGTCTGGCTGCTGAATTATTGGGCGGAATGGCAGCAATTACCGGTACCTTTATTGCCGGCCTCATGTTTGCCAGGACGCCTGAAAAAGGGATTATTGAAAGTAATCTACATTCATTAGCCTATGCATTCTTTGTTCCGATCTTCTTCGTCGGAATTGGCCTGGGTGTTAATCTGCATGCTTTGACCCTCAATACTATCTGGATCATTCTGGGTATTACCGTAATTGCGATTGCCGGCAAAATCATTGGTGCCGGGACCGGAGCAAAGCTCAGCCGTTTTTCCTGGCACGAAGCGTTTCAACTGGGCACAGGCATGGTTTCCCGTGGCGAAGTTAGCCTGATCATTGCCAAGTTGGGACTGGATTCCGGTTACATCACCTCACAAATTTTTTCTGCCGTCATTGCTATGGTCTTGATCACCTCATTGGTGACCCCGCCTTTGCTGCGCGCTGCCTTTAAATCTGGTGAAAATATCAAACCTCCACCACTGGTTCAAAAATCCGATTCGGATTTAATCAAGGAGAATCTCTGATGTACATGATCCTGTTCGTTTTACACGATCCTTTTCGCTTGCAAGAAGTTCTGAATCTCTGGAATGAAACAGGTGTAAGCGGAATCACAATTCTCCCCAGTTCAGGGCTAAAACGATTGCAAGAGAGCAATATCTTCCGGGATGATATTCCGCTGATCCCCAGTCTCGAAAATCTACTTGAACAAAAAGAAACGCTCAATCGCACCCTATTTACTATCGTTCCATCGGAAGAAATGGTTGATAAAGTCGTAAACGCCACCCAAACACTCATCGGCGACCTCAACCTGCCAAACACCGGCATTCTGGCAGTGATCCCCGTTGCCCGGGTGTATGGCTTGGATCGGAAAGAGCATCAAAATGAAGATCCTCACAGTTGATATTGGCACCGGCACGCAAGACATTTTTCTCTTTGACTCGCAAATGGATGTTGAGAACGGCTACAAGCTGATCTTGCCCTCCCCTACCCTGATGGTGGAACGCCGCCTGCATCAGGCCGCCCGTGAGAAAAAAGACGTGCTGCTCACCGGTTGCATCATGGGCGGGGGTCCTTCCGGTTGGGGAGCCTCTGACCACATCAAGAAGGGGCTTAAAGTCTACGCCACCCCGGAAGCAGCCCGCTCTTTTGACGATGACCTGTCAGTCGCTCAGGAAAAAGGCATTCTCCTCGTCAGCGAAGACGAAAGCCGGCGTTTGCCGGAATCGGTCAAGCGCATTCCCATGGCTGATTTTGATTTTCCGGCCATCCGGCAGGCCTTCGCTATTTTCGGGGTCAGCCTCGATGATCTCACTGCTGTCGCCGTTGCCGCCTTTGATCACGGCAACGCTCCGGTGGATGTTTCTGACTGTAAATTCCGCTTTGATTATCTTGATGAACGAATCCGCAGTGAAAACCGACTAAGTGCCTTCGCTTATGCTGCCGAGAATGTCCCCGCCATCATGACCCGCCTCCGGGCTGTGGTCGCCAGCACACGAGATATTCCAGCCCAGGTCTTGGTGATGGATACCGCCCCGGCTGCCGTGTTGGGTGCCACCCTTGACCCTTTGGCTCTGCGCCACGAACGCAATCTTTTCATAAATATCGGCAACATGCACGTGCTAAGCTTCCGCATGAATCCCGGCGGCATTGAGGGTGTTTTCGAACATCACTCCCATATGCTGGATACGACTCATTTGGAAGAACTGCTGCTGCAATTCGCCGAAGG
>PMIV01000161.1:3651-3809 GCA_003158355.1 Anaerolineaceae bacterium | reverse complement strand
AACGGGGCAGGTAAAACTACACTGATGAACATCCTTTACGGTCTTTACCAACCAGATGAGGGTGATATTTTTATCAACGGAGAGAAACTCACAATACACTCCCCTACAAACGCGATCAACGCAGGGATCGGCATGGTGCATCAGCACTTTATGTTGAT
>PMIV01000161.1:0-3562 GCA_003158355.1 Anaerolineaceae bacterium | reverse complement strand
ATCTTCGATGAACCAACAGCCGTGCTGACCCCGCAAGAAGCGGATGAACTTTTCACCATTATGCGCAATCTTTCAAAGCAGGGAAAATCCATTATTTTCATTACACACAAACTGCGTGAAGTAATGGAGATCGCCGACCGCATCCTGGTCATCCGCCGCGGCAAAGTGGTTGGAGAAACAACCCCGGATAAAGCCGATCGCAACGGACTCGCCTCGATGATGGTAGGCAGGGCTGTACAGCTCGAAGTTGAAAAGAAGAAAAGCTCTCCTAAAGAAGTCGTTTTGGATGTGAAAAACCTGGTCGTCACCGATTCCATCAACCAGGTTATGGTTGACGGCGTCTCGTTTACTGTACGCGCGGGTGAAATTTTGGGGGTTGCCGGTGTGCAAGGCAACGGTCAGACTGAATTGGCCGAATCCGTTACCGGATTGAGAGAGGCCCTGAACGGCCAAATCCTCCTGCTGGGGAACGATATCACGCACAAATCGCCCCGCGAGATCACCGAACTGGGCAGTGCCCACGTACCGGAAGACCGCCAAAAAGATGGGTTAGTGCTCTCATTCCCCGTCAGTGACAACCTCGTCTTATGTACTTATTACAAAGACCCATTTGCAAAAGGGATCACTTTAAACCGGCAAATGGTGTTGGAAAACGCCAACCATTTGATCGAACAATTCGACATCCGCGCCCCAAATGCGCTGGTAAACGTAGGAACACTTTCAGGTGGAAATCAGCAAAAAGTGATCATCGCCCGCGAACTTTCCCGCGATATCAAATTTTTGGTGGCCTCCCAGCCAACGCGCGGGTTAGATGTTGGCTCTATCGAATACATTCATAACCGCATCGTTGAAAAACGTGATGAAGGTTGTGCGGTTTTACTGATCTCACCGGAATTGGATGAGATCATGGAGCTCTCGGATCAAATCGCCGTCATATATCGCGGCAAGATCGTCGCTATTTTACCGGCGGGACAAACAACCAAAGAACAAATTGGTTTATTGATGGCTGGAATCGACCCCGAAACGATCACTGCCCCTGCGGGCAGCCAAAAAATCGAGACAACTTTCTGATTGGGCGCCAAATGGATAATAAAACGAAAAAAAATTTAGAGCAGCTGGATGAATCCGGCAAGATTCTCTTAGACGAACTAAGCCATCCTTCTTTGAGCCTGAAGCCGGGTGGAAAACAGAAAAAAGAGAGCGTCTTATTGATCCCTGCACTGGCCATCTTTACCGGATTGCTTGTCGGGGCTATTCTGATCATTTTTACTTCTCCAGAAGTTTATCAGGGCTTTGCAGTATCCTTTTTCACCGGGCTGTCAGCAGCTGGTGGAGCGGTCGCTAATGCCTATTCTTCGTTGTTTAAGGGCAGCATCTTCAACCCATCCACGGTCATCACCGCCTTCCAGACAGGTAAGAGCACGGATATTATGTCTGCGTTCAATCCAATTCTGGAAAGTCTTGTGTCAGCCACACCCTATATCTTCACCGGTTTGGCTGTTGCGCTGGGTTTCCGCAGCGGCCTGTTCAATATAGGTGTTGAAGGTCAGTACTACATTGGCGCAGCCGTAGCCACCTACGTAGGTTTTGCCTTTACCGGCCTCCCAGCCTACATCCACATGCCCCTGGCGTTTCTGGCGGGAGCCCTGGGCGGCGCTTTATGGGGTTTCATTCCCGGCTGGTTGAAAGCCAAAACCGGTGGGAATGAAGTCATTAACACCATCATGATGAACTGGATCGCCATCAATTTGACGACATGGCTACTCTCCAGTGGCCCTTTACAACGGCCAAATTCCAACGGCGCCCCGATCAGCCCGGAAGTGCTGCCGACTGCTCAAATTCCCCGCTTCTTTCCGGCTCCGACCCGTTTTCATTTAGGCTTCTTCATTGCACTGGCAGTGGCATTTCTCGTTTATTGGGTCCTCTTTAGAACTACCTGGGGATTCGACTTACGCACGGTGGGTGCGAATACCAGCGCTGCCAGATATGCCGGCATCAACATTTCAAAGAATATCATCCTTGCGATGGCTTTATCAGGAGCATTAGCCGGGATGGCGGGTGCAAACCAGATTTTGGGTGTCGACCATGCCATGTCCACTTCGGTTTCGGCCGGGTATGGCTTTGACAGCATCGCTCTGGCCTTGCTCGGAAATAGTACACCAATAGGGGTCGTTTTCGCCTCACTGTTGTGGGGTGTCCTCAACAACGGTGCCACCCAGATGATGTTCACTGCTTCCATTCCTATCTCCATTATCTCGGTGATCCAGGCATTTATCATTATCTTTATCGCAGCCCCGGCGGTCATCCGTTCCGTATATCGCATCCGGATATCGAAAGTACCTGAAAACCAGGTCACTCTCAGCAGTTGGAGAGGAGATAAATCATGACGACTACATCCCTCGTCGTTGAACATAAAATAATCCAAAGGACATCGATTGCCCGGCGAATTGTCATGGGAGTTATCTTCCTGGCATTAGCCGCGGTCATCTTTTTCGTCTTTGCAAGTTCAACCCATACCGGTCAGACAAGTACCTTTGGTATGACTCCGGGTGGCATTACCCAAGGCACCTTGCCCGATTGGATCATTCCGTCACAATTTACGCTCCTGCTCATCAGCGTTATGGTGGCTTTACTCGCCGCTTATCAATTGTTCCGCGGGTTCGGCAAATGGACGAATGCCATTTTGGGAGTGTCAGTTCTGCTGTTCATCTTCGCTTTCCTGACGTACGCTTCTGCCGGCCAGTCGATGAATCTGATCGGAATCTTTAGAAGCACAATCCTACTTTCGGTTCCCCTGGTATTGGGTGCTTTTTCTGGCGTGCTCAGCGAAAGCGGTGGTGTGGTCAATATCGGTATCGAAGGCATGATGTTGATGGGCGCCATGACCGGATCGGTTGTCGGCAGTGTCACTAAAAACATCTGGTTAGGCTTGATCGCGGCGATTCTCTCAGCAGTTTTGCTGGCTTTACTCCATGCTGTCCTTTCCATTCGCTACAAGGTCAATCAGATCATTTCAGGCACCGTGATCAACATCTTCGCCACCGGAATGACCACTTATCTTTCCGAAAAGTTATTACAGCCTTTACAATACTTGAACCAGCCTCCCCTCTTTCCACGGATAGCTATTCCGGTACTAGCGGATATTCCGATCCTTGGGCCGGTGCTGTTCAACCAGAATATTTTTGTGTATGCCATGTTCATCGCCCTCATCGTTTTGCAGATCGCCCTCTTTTCCACCCGTTGGGGATTACGCCTGCGTTCAGTAGGTGAACATCCCAAAGCTGCAGACACACTGGGGATCAATGTTTTCAAAACACGCTATATGGCAGTTCTTCTCAGCGGCGCTATGGCAGGTTTTGCCGGTGCATATTTTACCCTCGGCTCAGTGGGTCATTTCGATGAAGTGATGACTTCAGGCAAAGGCTTCATCGGTTTGGCGGCCATGATCTTCGGTAACTATACACCGATCGGTGCCTTTCTGGCCGGCTTGCTCTTCGGCTTCGCTGATGCCCTTGGATCTAAATTGCAAATTCTGGGCAGTCTGATCTCCCCCTATTTTATG
>PMIV01000233.1 GCA_003158355.1 Anaerolineaceae bacterium | reverse complement strand
CCCACCCCTTCGATTGTTATAAGCGCCTTGAAAAGAAGATAAAATCCCGGCACGAAACGAAGATGGTTTTCGGCGGTGATGCGGCCGAAGCGGTCGAGCAGATCGCGAATTTTAATTTCGCTGAGTGAAGCCGACGAGTATTGCTCGATGATTTCGGTGACTTCATATTCAAGGCGGTCCATATTGACGATCCGTTGGGTCGCAAGCTGCGACAGCGTGCGTATAATGCGCTGCGGGTCTTTGTAAATCACGCCGTAAAGGATGACGCCCAGGTGCCGTCGCAGCGACGCCGACACGATGCCGACCGCGCCGTAATCAAGGAAACAGAAGCGGCCGTCCTTGAGAATCAGGATATTGCCCGGATGCGGATCGGCGTGAAAGAATCCGTCTTCGAATATCTGCTTGAGATAGGTATCCAGCAGCCGCTTGGCAACCTCGCCCCGGTTGATCCCGGCCGCTTCGATGGCAGCATAATCAGTGATCTTGATGCCACCCACATCTTCCAGGGTCAGCACCCGTTTGGTGGTATGGCTCCAAAATACGGTTGGCACGCGCACATCGGCGTCTTCTTTGAAATTCTCAGCGAAGATTTCCGCATTCTTTCCCTCATTCAGGTAATCCAGTTCTTCATATAAAGAGCGGCTGAACTCATCCAGTAATTTTGGTACATTCACGTGCTTGCCAATAGGGGGATATTTCTGCAGCCAACCGCCGACAATTCTTAGCGCAGAGAGATCCACATTGACGATCTCTTCAATATGCGGGCGCTGCACCTTCACCACCACCGCGGGGAATGTGCTGCCGTCTGCCTGAGTTGTACCTATTTTCGCGCAGTATACTTGCCCGATGGAAGCCGCGGCCAGAGGGACAACATCGAATTCGCAGAACTTTTCTTCCAGTGGAACGCCGAATTCCGCTTCAAGCAGAACTTTGATCCCTGCAAAGAGTTCGGGGGTTACTTCATCCTGCAAACCGGCCAGCTCATCAGTGAATTCTCGCGGCAATATATCCAGGCGCGCCGAAAGGAACTGCCCCACCTTGATCATCACGCCGCCCATCTGCACTGCCAGCTTGCGGAAGCGGGCAGCCAATACTTTCATGCGGCGCTTGCGTGTGGAGCGCGCCCAACTGCGAAACCCCAGGCGCGGCAAGATCACATCCCAACCGATCACGCCCAGAATTGACCAGGCGAAAAAGAACAATATCCGAAAATAACGTTTTCTAAACATGAGTTCATTATAACATTCTGATTTTTACCGTTTTTGGAGTAAATATCTCCTCTCAAATCCACTTGACAGATAGTGTACCGTTTGGTACACTACTGGGTATGTCGAATCGAGAGACCATCCTTTCTTGTGCGCTGCAGCTCTTCTCCACCCGCGGTTATGATGCCGTCGGGGTGCAGGAGATCGTGGATGCCGCTGGCATTCAGAAGCCTACCCTGTATCACTACTTTGGCAGTAAGGCCGGTCTGCTGCACGCCCTGCTGGAAGAGAATTTTGCTCCGCTTTTCCGGGATCTTGAGAAGGCTGCCGTCTATAATCATGACGTTAAGACCAGCCTGGAAGCCGTCGCCAACGTTTATTTTGCCTTTGCCCGCCAGAATCCGCGCTTTTACCGCCTGCAATTGGCATTGTGGTTTGGCGCGGCCGAAAGTGAACCCTTCCATGCCGTGTCCGGCTTCAACCAGCGCCAGCAAGAACTGCTGGAAACGCTATTTTATGAAGCTTCTCTGGATCACGGCAACATGAAAGGCCGCCAAAAAGCTTACGCCGCTACCTTTTTAGGCATGGTCAACAACTATGCCGTGTTGGGTCTGAACGGGTTCACTCCCCTCGATCCTCCGCTGGTATATCAATCCGTCCATCAGTTCATGCACGGGATCTTTTCATAAATTTTTTTCGTTGAATCCTATACCTACCGGTATGTATTTATCAGGAGATATTAAAATGAATCAATTCTCAAGCACTTACTGGGCCAACCAGGCCTTTTTCTACCACATCTACCCGTTGGGTTTTTGCGGAACCCCCTCCCGCAATGACTTTTCCTCTGCGCCGCTGAACCGGCTGAAAAAAGTAAGTGAGTGGCTGCCCCACCTGCGCAGCCTGGGGGTGAATGCCCTTTACCTGGGGCCGCTCTTCGAATCCACTGCGCACGGCTACGATACCGCAGATTATTACCATGTCGACCGCCGCCTGGGCTCAGACCCGGACCTGCGCGCTCTTTCTGATGAGGTGCATCAAAAAGGCATGCGCCTGATCCTGGATGGGGTCTTCAATCACGTTGGCCGCGATTTTTGGGCTTTCCGGGATGTGCAGCAGTACCAATCCGCTTCACGTTACTGTGATTGGTTTGCCAACCTCCGCTTTGACGGCGGTCGCAGCCCTTACGGCGACCCATTCACTTACGAGGGTTGGGCCGGGAATTACGATCTGGTCAAGCTCAATCTGCGCGATGCAGAAGTAAAACAGCACCTCTTTGGAGCCGTGCGCGCCTGGGTGGAGCAATTTGATATTGACGGCTTGCGCCTGGATGCTGCCGACCTGCTGGATCTGGATTTTTTACGTGAACTGCATGATCTCGTCCTCAGCCTCAAAGCAGATTTTTGGCTGATGGGTGAGATTGTGGTCGGGCAATACCGCACCTGGGCAAACCCGCAGATGCTGCACTCTGTTACAAACTACGAGTGTTACAAGGGGCTCTATTCCAGCCTGGTAGATAAGAATTACTTCGAAATTGCCTGGTCGCTCAACCGCCAGTTTGGCCCGGACGGCATTTACCGCGGCCTGCCTTTATACGATTTTGTGGACAACCACGATGTCAACCGCGTGGCCAGCAGCCTCAACGATCCGGCACTGCTCTATCCGCTCTACTGCCAGCTCTTCACCATGCCAGGTGTGCCCTCCATTTATTACGGCAGCGAGTGGGGCATCCCCGGCACGCGCACACCCACGAGCGACAGCGCCCTGCGCCCCTGTCTGGACATGGCCGCCATGCAAAGATCTGCCCCTGCCCGCGATCTGGAGCAGGCCATCACCCGCCTGGCTGCGCTACGCAGCCAATCCGAAACGCTGAAGTTTGGAGATTACCGCCAGGTGTACGTGAGCCAGGAGCAGATGGCCTATCTGCGTGAAAGCGATCACGAGCGTGTGCTGGTCGTGCTCAATGCCGCGCCGGCTCCGGTCAGTTTGGAGTTGACCCTCCCCATCTCCGCCTCTCGCGCCGTGGACTTGCTCAACCTGCCGGATTCATTCAGTGTTGAAGGTCAGCGCCTGAGGCTAAATACAATCCCCTCCCGCTGGGCCAGGATTTTAAAGCTCGAATAGGGGCTGAGGGGTTTCAAAACATCAGGTTTTGAGAAATTGTTTAAAATTTATACGTAATGACAAGAATAATGCTACACTAAAGAAAATATAGTCAAAATCCTCACCGCTTTGGATGAAAATGATAGCAAAATAATTTTTACGTGGAATCTAGATGCTAATTATTAATCGTTATCGTTATTCAGATAACTGGTTAAATTTTGTAAAAAGAAGAATTCAATCAATTCTAAGCGATTGTATAGGGTAAGGTATGATTACTGACTGGATATCTGTCAAAAAACGGAATATCCCAATTCTGCTCATTCTCATTCTTGGTCTGGTATTAGGTTTTATCCTTTTTCAACATTACGGAGCAAGTTGGGATGAGCCGGAATATTACGAGTATGCTGACCGTACTTTAAGTGCTTACTCTCTTGTAGACCGGTTAGCAGGCACTTATCAATGGAACAATACGCTGGGCCCCGCAGATTTGAGATACTATGGCCCGGCATTTTTGATCATTGGAGAAGGGGTTCATGCCCTTTTACAGGTGATCCTTCCCGCTGCTCGTTCCATCGACCTGTGGCACCTGACAACTTATTTTTCATTTTTACTGGGAGTCTTTTTCTTTTATAAGTTAGCTCAACGTTGGACGAGTACGTTGGCAGCCACTTTATCAACGCTGTTATTTGCCTCACAACCTGTGATTTTTGGAAATGCCTGGCTCAATCCCAAAGATATTCCCTTTATGGTTTTCTTTATGGGTGCTATTTACTTTGGATTGGTATTTTCAGACCATTCAAAGCGAGCCTTTGCAAGTCTTGATGGAAGACACGCAGATACCCATGCTTCATCTTCTCAAAAGTGGCAGGTCAAAGCAAAAAGCCAAAAAGTAGCCCGGCTTATTTGTTATGTTTTAATGCTAAGTGATGTAATCTTTTTGATCTTTTCTCAAAACATTCGTGAACTGATTTCAAATCGCATACTTGCAGTGAACATACAACAGCCGCAAAATATTTTTGATCAGCTTTTTTCTTATCTGGCAGCAAATCGTAATCAGATCCAGTTGCAGCTCTATGCCAATAAATCTACGGCCATTATTAATCGAAATCTTGGCATTTTTACAGCATTAACTGTTCTCTGGATGATCGTTACGCTTTTATTGTTATATGATGTTCATTTTTTTGGGGATTTATTGAAAAAGACCAGGGGCTTTGCCGCAGAGCTTAACCAGGCATATCATTCATATTTTAATAAGTGGGGTTTGGTTTTGTCATTTCTGGCAGCCTGTCTGTTTTTAGGGTTTGCCAGTGCTACCAGGGTTTTGGGACCTTTTGCCGCGGTTATAATTATTTTAGTTTGGATTATGAATTTAAGAAAAAAGGCGATTCCCTTTATTCTGATCTATGCCTTACTTTCCTTTCTCATTTTTTACGTCTGCTGGCCTTTTATGTGGCATCACACAGCTCAAAACTTGTGGGAAACGATTCAACATATGTCCAGTTTCCCGGTTGGTATGAATGTGATGTTTAAGGGGACAATCTGGGACTCGCGCGCTTTGCCAGCGGAATATTTACCAACTTTGCTATTGTTCACTCTGACAATTCCCGGCATCATATTGTGCCTGTCAGGGGTAGGAATTAATCTGGTCAGCCTGATAAAGAAGAAGACGTCATATTCTGATGCCTGGCTGGTCATTGTCTGGTTCTTTTTGGTATTTGCATATGTAGTTATAACTACACCTCCTGAATATGATAATTATCGACATTTTCTGTTTATTCTGCCAGCGTTCTTTCTGTTTTCAGCATTTGCTATTCAGTTTTTGATTGAGAAACTGAATCCTCATTGGTTGGCTGCCCTGCTGGTCACAGCCCTGATTATTCCAGGGGGGTTGGCAATTGTGCGCTATCACCCCTATGAATATGCATATTTCAATCCATTAGCTGGTGGCCTCAAAGGGGCAGCACATCAATACGAAGTGGATTATTGGTTAACCTGTTATAAAGAACTCACCGAAGATGTAGCCAGGCATGAGAAAGAACCGATTGATATTTATGTCGATTTGGCACCTGATCTGCCTGCTTATTATGCGTCGCCCGCACTTACGATTCATGACGCGAAAGAGGGTTCATTCCAAAAAGGCAGCTTGATATTTTTGCCACTGCGTTGGGAACACGAAACACTTTATCCGGATGATCCAATTGTCTATTCGGTTCAAATGGGTGGAGTTGATCTTTGTGTGGCAAAGAAAGTGCAATGACAATTTTTAATAGACCTGCGGACGAGTAGTAGGAAGGACTTACTTTGCTGATCTCATTTGTAATTTCAATTTATACATTATTAATACTGTATGTGTACGGTCGAGGGACTGTGTTATGGATCGGGAAAATATTTAAAAAAACCTCCCTCGCCTCGATGCCTTTTACGTTAATTATTGGTCTGATGGCAGTAACGACGCTGGCATCCTTTGCCTCCATTTTTATACGGATCAATTGGGAGTTTCAAGCATTCTTATTGCTTGGAGCATTGGCGATATCTTTGCTTGTTTTACGGCGAAAAGGGTTCTGGCCGGAACGATCCCTTGGAGATTTTTCTTTAGCCCAAAAGATTGGCGCAGTGTTCTTTGGAATATCGTTAATTGTGCTTCTCTACGCAGCCACGCTCTACCCGGCGAACCCGGATACTGGCATCTATCATGCCCAAGCGATCCATTGGATCGAGTCCTACCCGGCTGTGCCTGGCCTGGCAAATCTGCACCAGAGGCTGGGTTATGATTCAAGTTGGTTATTGTCTACCGCCGTTTTTAGCTTTTCCTATCTTAATTTCCAATCATTTCACTTGCTCACAGGTGTCTTCTTTCTCATTTTTGCCGGGTATTGTTACCAGGGAATCCACGGGCTGTTGGGTAAAAAATACTCACTGAGCAACTTTTTAAAGTTGGGGTTTTTCTTAAGTAGCTTCATCTTTCTCTTTGACCAAATTTCTTCCCCGGGCACGGATGCTCCTGCAACTTTGATGGTCTGGTTCATCCTTACACAGACAGTCCAGTTATTTGAAGAACGGCTTGAAAAAGACAATATACAGGGATTTTTCTTGATCTTGCTCGGTTTTTATTGTGTCACTATTAAATTGAGTTCCGCTCCCATCCTCTTAGCAGCGCTTGGTTTAATGTTGGCGTTGGGTTACTTTAAGAATGCACGCAAGTTTGGGTGGACGGTTTTAGGTTCTTTAATTATTTTGCTTCCTTTTATCACACGAAACTTTATTCTGACGGGGTATCCAGTTTTCCCGGGCTTCCCGATCAATCTCTTTCACTTTGATTGGGCCTACCCGCTTGATGGGGTAATAAAAGAGAGCCAGGTGATTCATTGGTTTGCGATGCTGCCCAATATGTCACTGGATGAATTTAGCCGTTTAAGCCTTAGAGATCAAACCATTCAATGGTTTTATAACCAACTTCCTCGTCACCGTGCGATTCTGCTTTTTATCATGTTTGCACTGGCAGTTAATGTTTTATTATGCGTTTTTAGAAGTTGGCGCAATTATCTTTGGCGAAATAAAAATATTTGGTTTATATATGCTGCCGCCATTTTTGGGTGTGTTTTTTGGTTTTTTTCCGCACCGGCGATTCGATTTGGATATGGTTTTCTGTTAGGGACGGTTTTCTTGCTCGCATTTCCGCTGGTTGTTTTTTCGCTTGAAAAGAGCCAATTTCTGGTAAATCTAACCCGCTGGGTAATTTTATTAGGTTCTATTGCAATCGTGGGTTTGAGTGTTAAAACTAATGTAAAATTTGATAAAGTAACTGATACATTGATCAATCCTACCCCCTATCCGGGATGGTCCAGTGAACCATGCAGTTTCGCAAATTTTCATCTTTTATGTCAGGCAGCGTACGACTCTTGCTGGTATTCACCTTTCCCGTGTGCAATTGGAGGGAATGAACAGGTAGAGATGCGTGGAACCGATTATAGTGAAGGTTTTAAACCTGTACATTGAACAATAATTTTTTGCCAGTGGTTAAAATCAGCAAAATAAAAGGCCTATAGGTCATAAATGTCAAAAATTCTTTCNNTGATAAAAGATCACAACAACATTCGTCTCTTTCGCCACGAACAAAATCAGGGTAAAACCCAGGCATTAAAGACCGGTTTTTGTGAATGCCAGGGGGATATTGTAATTGTTCAGGATGCTGATTTAGAGTACAACCCTGCGGACATGTTACGGGTAATTTCTCCAATTGTTCAGAATACTGCCGATGTAGTCTATGGTTCCCGATTACTGAACCTCGCAACTAAAGAATCGTTTATGGCAAAAAGCTATTTTGCTAACAGAGTAATTACGTTCTTCTCAAATTTATTTACTAAATTTCATTTTTCAGATGTTGAAACATGCTACAAAGCTTTCAGACGCGAAATTATTCAAAACATGGTCATTAATTCCACCCGTTTCGGTTTCGAAATTGAGGTCACCGCCAAGATTTCAAAATTAAATGTGCGAATAACTGAAGTACCAATTTCGTTTTTGAGTCGATCTTATGCAGATGGCAAAAAGATCGGCGTCAAAGATGGCATTCAGGCTTTGTTCTATATAGTTAAATACAATCTCTTTACTTCAAAAAAGAGATCGTTCAAAAATGTTCCGAATTCATTCATTTAACTTTAGCGGGTAAATCAAAGATGAAATTACCCTTGGACTGGATGATGGAACCTTTATAAACTCCTCTTCATCATCACTAAATGGGTGCCCCGGCTCATCAAGATCAGGAAATTCCATTGCTGCGACAAAAGACCTTCTGGGCAGAAAGTGTTTTTTATACAAAAGAGAACTGCTTAAACTCACTAATTTGTAATTATTGGTTTGTTCGTAATCATTTCTGAGTATAATTATAGTTGTCTCGTTGTTGTTGTTTTTTACAAATAATCTTCCGTTCTCTCACCCCTCTCTAAGGAGCATTCATGAACGACCCCAAAGTGGATTTTGTAAAAGAACTGCTCGAACAATACCCCAAATGGTTCTCGGAATCCGGCCGCATGGACCTGGCTCAGATGACCAATAAGAACTACCCCTATACTTCGTTATTCTCCCCCGTCCAGATTAACCGCCTGACGTTGAAGAACCGCATCGTGATGGGCCCGATGGGGAATATCGACATGGCCGAAGAACTGGGCCGTCCTTCCAACAAGATGATCCAGTACTTTGGCGACCGCGCTCGTGGCGGCGCCGGGCTGCTCACCTCCGGGTTGATCCCCATTTCGCAGGCAGTTGACCCCACTGTGACCGAACGCGGCGGCAAGAGCTATTTCCCGCGCATCGACAGCTCCCGTACCGTGTACTCCGGCTGGCGCGACCTGGCCGAGATCGTCCATGCCTATGGCTCACGTTTCTTCATCCAGCTCACCGCTGGTCTGGGGCGCGTAGGCTCGCCGGAATCACTCATGACCAAGTTCAAGCTGCCCGTCTCAGCTTCTTGGAATCCCAATTACTACATCCCCGGCGTCCCCTGCCGGCCCATGACGGACGGCGAATGCCACACCATTATCAAGGCCGCCGGGCAGGCTACTGCTGATGCCAAAGCAGCTCTCATCGACGGTGTTTATCTGCACGGCCATGAAGGTTATTTGCTCGAGCAGATGACCAACCCGGCCTTCAACCGCCGCAAACTGGGGCGCTTCGCCAACTGGCAGAACTTTGGCCTGGATATGGTCAAAGAGATCCGCAAACGCGTCGGCCCCAACTATCCCATCATGTACCGCATCGATCTTTCGCTGGCCCTGAACGAAACTTACGGCAAGCGCATGGATGATGTTACCTGCTTAAAGAAGTTCAAAAAAGAGCGCACCGTCGCCCAGACTCTCAATTACATGGCCAACCTGGTCAAGGCCGGTGTGGATATGTTCGATGTGGATCTCGGTTGTTACGATAACTGGTGGCTTCCTCATCCCCCAAATTCTATGCCTTCCGGCTGTTTCCTGCCGGTGGCACGCCTGGTCAAAGAATATTTCGCTCACGAAAAAATCCTCAGTAATGCCGGTCTGCCCGTTCCTGTGGTGGCAGTTGGCAAGCTGGGTTACCCCGATCTGGCCGAACAAGCTTTGCGCGACGGTGACTGCGATCTGATCATGCTGGCTCGTCCCTTATTGGCTGACGCTGATTGGCCAAACAAGGCTTTTGCCGGCGATGTTAAAAACATCCGCCCGTGCATCGGCGACCAGGAAGGCTGCATTAACGAATTCGTCGAAGGCGGTCACCCGCAGTGCTCGGTCAACCCGCGCACTGGCTTTGAAGATGTGCTCGAACGCGATCTCATCCCCACCGCCAGCCCCAAAAATGTGGCAGTCATCGGTGCCGGCCCGGCCGGCATCCACGCTGCCATCATCGCTGCCCGCCGCGGACACAAGGTCACCATTTATGAAAAGACCGGCCGCGTCGGCGGTATGCTCGTGCCCGGTTCCCAGCCCAAGATCAAATACGAGGTCAAGAACTACCTGGCCTATCTGGAACACCAACTGGAGGTCTGCTCCAAAAAATACGACCTCAAAGTGGAATTGAACGCCAGCGTGACCCCCGAAAGCCTCAAAGGCAAATTCGATACCATTATCGTGGGCGTGGGCGGCGCACCGGTTGCCCCCAAACTGCCCGGCATCGATCAGCCGAATGTGATCCAGGCAGTCGACCTCTTCCGCAATCCCGAATTGGCCGCCAACGCCAAAACCGTCACCGTCATCGGTGCGGGTGCTGTTGGCTGCGAAGCGGCTCACTTTTTAGCCTCTGAATTTGGCAAAAAGGTGACCATCATCGAAATGCTGCCCAACGTCATGCCCGGACTGTGCACCGCCAACCGCGGTCACCTGATCCACGAACTGGAAGCCCTGGGCATACCGTTATGGAACTGCACTAAACTGGTTTCGATCTCCGGCACCACCGTAAGCATCAAACGCAACGTCTCTGCTACCGTGCCCTCGCCTTACGTCACCTGGACCCCGCTGCTGCCGGAAAACATTGCCAACCCGTTCGCCAAAGCCATCCAGGAAGATTATCAAGATCAAACCCTCGAAGCTGATCTGGTAGTGCTGGCCATGGGGCTGCGCCCGGTGCGCGCCTTCTATGAAGGCTGTATCAATACCCAGGCAGCACCAGAAGTCATCCAACTGGGTGACGCTTTCCAGATCGGCCGTGTCTTTGAAGCTGTCAAAGCCGGTTTTTTGGTTGGGCGTAACCTTTAAGGAAACTATGACCGAGATAAAATTAAAACTTACACCTGATGAACAGGCCATCCTCGACGGTAAACAGGGCGAGATTTTGGCCAAGGCCATGCGCTCCATCGTCACTTACGGCCAGGCCTTCAATGCTGATCGCCTGGTGGATATCGTTGGCGACCAGCATTTTGTCACTTCCTTCGGCGCCAATACCATCAAGCCCTACTTCGCCATGATGGATGAACTGATCGACGCTGGCCTGAAAACCAAGGAACCTTTTACCGTTGATCCGCGCCCGATCGAATACTCATCCGTCAACGTCAACCCCATCCAGAAACTGGTGTTCGGGTTGGTCTTTGGCAAACAGGCGGATTACGAAAAGCAACTCAAAGCGCTGGGGTTGAAGAACGAGAACGCCTTCACTTGCACCTGCTACTTCCCCGAGGTCGGCAACACTCCCAAATATGGCAGCATGCTGGCCTGGTCCGAAAGTTCGGCTGTGGTCTATGCCAACTCCGTGCTCGGAGCACGCACCAACCGCAACTCAGCCGGTATCGATGTCCTGTGCGCCATCCTGGGCAAGGCTCCCCGCTTCGGTTTTCTCACTGATGAAGGCCGTCAGGCTACCTGGAAGATCGAAGTCAAGACTTCGAAGATCCCCAACGCGCAGCTTTTAGGCAGCGCCATCGGCCTCAAGGTCATGGAAGAAGTCCCCTACATCACCGGCCTGGATAAATTCCTGGGCAAAGAAATGACCCCCACTGTCGAGGCTTTCCTCAAGGATATGGGCGCGGCCACCGCTTCCAACGGTGCTGTAGGCCTGTATCATGTTGAGAACGTCACCCCCGAAGTCCGCAACCTGGGCGAGAAACTCCTCGCTCCCGGTTATCAGACCTTCGTGGTGGATGATGCCGAACTGGAACGGGTCTATAAGAGCTATCCGGTACTATGGAAGAACCTCGATGCCGAGCCCAAACGCATCTTTATCGGCTGCCCGCACCTCAATAGATACCAACTGGATGGCTGGATCGAACGCATCTCTGCTGCCCTCAAAGTACACGGCGTTACCCGCACAGCCATGCCGGTTTCCCTCTCCACCCCCCCCGATATTGCCGACCTCTATCGTAAAGATCCGGAGGTGATAGCCAAACTCAAGGCTATGAACGTATCCATTTCCACCATCTGTCCCTTGATGTATATGAATAACCCGCTGGCCGCAATGGACCCGATTGCCACCAATTCCAACAAGCTGCGCACCTATTCCAAAGCGCGCTTCTTCCAGGATGATGACATTCTTGAGCTGATGGTTACCGGAACAGCCGGAAAAGGAGAAAAAGCCCAATGACCACTACATTCAAAGGTCGCTCGATCCTTTCTGGCAACTGCCAGGGAGAAGCGCTTGTCTCTCACGGCGGTTTCAACACACTTGCTTCTTATCAGACGGCGGTGGTTTTGCGCTCCAAAAAAGCTTCCTGCTCTGATCAGAATAACGTTGACCTCTACAAAAAGGTCATGACCGATAAGATCCTCTGCCTGCCGCAGACCATCGGTTCCACCACCGGCGGACTCGTGATCATGACCATGTGCGACATCGGCAACCAACCCAAGGCCATGCTCTTTTCAAAGCCCATTGATTCACTGGCGGCTGCCGGCGTCATCCTCTCAGACATCTGGCTGGAGAAACGCATTATCGTCGTCGATTCTCTCGGCGAGGATTTCCTCAACGCCGTCAAGACCGGTGAGGCCGTCAGCATTGCCGAAGATGGTACTGTCACTATCGCATAGAAGACGTCAAAAAAGTTCGAAAAAAATCCCCGGTTTTTTAAAAAAACCGGGGATTTGCATTAAGATTTTGCATTAAAAATAAATCTTTCATATTGCAATAGCTTCTCTTTGTATATTTTTTGCAAAAGTCTGATCATTGAGTTGGATTAATACTGATAGTGGAACCACATCGACACTGATCTTAAGTAGTTTTTCAGTTTCATAGCCAAAACCTGCCATACCAAAAAGCGAAGCTCCTTCTTGCATTTCCACCAGCAAATCCAGATCACTCTGCGGAGTACTTTCGCCCCGTGCCACTGAACCAAATATAAAAACACGAGTAATTCCGTGTTTTTTGGCAATTTGCCTGATCTGGGGCGAAAATTAGCGGATTTGGTCTAAATTCATAAATTCCTCTCCTTTGAATTATACAATAATCCAACGGAATACCTCTAATTTCGTGGGTTTTGAACAATTTCAAAATTTTGGGATGGAAAGATATAAATTACCCACCTTTTCTAAAAACACCCGGTTTTTTTCAAAAACCGGGTGTTTGCATTAAGATTTTGATTGTTCCTCGATCATCTCTTCCACTTCCGCCCTTGTCGGCACATTTCGGCCCGCACCAAACTTTTGCACCTGCACCGCCCCGGCAGCATTGGCAAAAGTACCGCACTCAGGCAGGGAGCTGCCCCTCAGCAGCGCCAGGAGGAAAGCCGCGTTGAACACGTCCCCGGCACCCACTGTATCGCGCACCGGCACGGAGAAGCCCTGGCAGTGCCGCGCAGGTTCAACCTTTGCGTGGATCGTACAACCGCCCGCCCCTTCTTTTACCACAACAAAAGCCAGCCTCTGTGATTCTCCAAATAGTTCCGTTACTCCCCCTTCAGCCCACTTGCTTAATTCACCCGCGGTCAAGAATAGGCCGTCCAGCCACGGCAGTACTGCCCTGGCGCCGGCATCTGCTGCCGGACCCGGGTCAAAGAACACCTTCTTGCCCTGACACGCCATCCACTGCGCCGCCTCTAATGCTGCTGAACGCACATTCTCCTGCCGCAGCGAAAAGCCGTCCAGATACAGCGCGTCTGTTCCGGCCAAGACCCGCTGCCACTCTGCATTGAAAGTCTGCTCCGGCATTGCGCTGCCCGGGTAAGCCATAAAAACATGCTGATCTGCTGGGTCGCTCATCACTAACACCCCGCGGCTGCGTGCCCCTGCCACTCGCACCACTCCGCGGGTATCCACCCCCTCCTCTTCCAGTACGGCAAGCAAGGCCAGGCCATAACTGTCTGCGCCGATTGCGTCCAGCGCGGTCATCTGCCCGCCCAGGCGCTGCCCGGCAATCAAAAAGTTGCACATGCCTCCGGGTTCGACCGCGATCTCGCCAAGGGTTTGATGATCCCCCGGCGTCACCGGGAAGTGCTCCACGGCAGCCAGCCAGTCTGAGATCAAATAGCCAATAGTGGCTATGCGAATTTTATTTTCATCTTCCTTCATAAACCTTGCCTTTTATCTTCGTTCATGCAGCTCTGAGCGTGTGAGTAAACCGGGTTTGGCATCAATTTCATAGCCATCTTTTATCCTGTCCAGACAAAACGCCTGCGCTCGTTGGTAACCTTCTTCTTCAGCGTTCATATTTTCAAAATACTCATCGATTAACTCGGAGAGGGAAATATTCCTTTTCGCTGCGATAAGCCGGGCTCGCTGCAGGAGGTCTTTAGAAACAGAAAGGGTAATATTTTGTTGTTCCATTTTAATTTCATCTATCTGTATATCACTTGATAGATCCATTATCAGCGGTCATTCCTGCCTGTATTTCTTCACTTCACTCTCGTAGAGGTTGTTTCCCTGCGCGTCGATGACCACAATCACCGGGAAGTTCTCCACCACCAGCTCGCGGATCGCCTCGGGGCCCAGATCGGCAAAGGCGATGATCTTCTCGCTGCGCACGCAGCTTGCCAGCAGCGCCCCCGCCCCGCCGATAGCCCCGAAGTAGACGGCCCTGTATTGCCTCATGGCCGCGATCACCGTCGGGCTGCGCTTCCCTTTTCCAATCGTTCCAGCGAGCCCAAGCTGAAGCAGCCGCGGCGTGTACGAATCCATGCGTCCGCTGGTGGTCGGCCCTGCCGAGCCGATCAACTCACCCGGCCGCGCCGGGCAAGGACCTACGTAATAGATGATGCTGGCCGCGATCTCGAACGGCAGCGCCTGGCCGGCATCCATCAGCGCCTGCATGCGCTTGTGTGCGGCATCGCGCGCGCCGTAGATCACTCCGCTAATCTCCACCAGGTCGCCGGCGTGCAGGTCTTCAACCATCTCTTTTGTCAGAGGCGTAACAATTTTTTTTACCAAATGAATACCTTCTTAATCAAAGGATGATTTCAGCGTGGCGTAGGGCGTGGCAGCTCAAGTTGACGGCCACCGGCAGCCCGGCGATATGCGTGGGAAAGGTCTCGATATGCACCGCCAGCGCGGTCACCCGCCCGCCCAACCCGGCCGGGCCGATGCCCAGCTTGTTAATAGAATTAAGCAACTCTTTTTCAAGAGCGGCAATTTTTTCATTCTCATTTGGAACGCCAACGCTGCGGCACAGGGCGTGTTTCGCCAGCAGGGCCGCCTTTTCCATGCTGCCGCCCAGGCCCACCCCCACAACCAACGGCGGGCACGAATTGGCTCCGGCCTTTTCGACCACGGAAAGGACAAACTGCTTCACTCCTTCCTCTCCATCTGCCGGGGTGAGCATAACCAGCGCGCTGCTGTTCTCACTGCCAAAGCCCTTGGGCGCGACCGTGATCTTGATCTTCTCACCGGGTACGACCTCATAATGGATGACTGCCGGAGTGTTATCGCCTGTGTTTACCCGTTCGAGCGGGTCGTTCACCATCGAATTGCGCAAATAGCCGCTGCGGTAGCCGCGCCTCACTCCCTCGTTGATCGCCGCGCTGAGGTCCCCCCCGCTCACATGCACATTCTGGCCCAGTTCGCAAAAGATCACTGCCATGCCGGTATCCTGGCACAGTGCCATGCCCTTTTCCTGCGCCACCTGCGCGTTGAGAAGCAGTTTTTGCAGCACGTCTTTGCCGATCTGGGATTCTTCCCGGGCCAGCCCCGCCTGCAATGCCTGGTAGACATCGGGATTCAGCCGCTGATTGGCCGAGAGGCTCAACTTCTCCACCGCATCGATAATCTCATTTACCTGGATTTCGCGCATGCTCATATCTCTTTCGGCAAGTCAATAATAAAGTTCTTCCCTTGATTTAACCACAGATTTCATCTTCCCGGTCTTTTCTTTTGCCCAAGAAGGCGAACTCTTTTTCAAATCCCCGGTATAATTATGCAAACTTTTTAATAAGGACCATTCTTTGAAATCCTCCCTTTTTGCCAACATGAACTGGCTGGACTGGCTCCTGGTCATCGGCTTCACCGCCCTTTTGGCTTTTATCGCGAACCTGTTTCTGCCCACATATGGTTGGCCGCTCGGAGCCATCGCCGGGTTGGCTTTACTCTACCTGGCCAAGATGCGCCGCGACGGAGCTTATGCCGATGCCGCCAAAAACGACTCCGCTGCAAATGAAGACGAACCTCACAAAGAGAAATAGACAGCTTTGTCCAAATATAAACACAGGGGTAACCGCTCTAAATCATCGTTCAAATCATCGGAGGGAAAATGTTCAACGCAATATTGTCTTCTCGTTTTAGCGCCGTTGTTTTATTCGCGATATTGGGGCTGATGTTTGCCAGTCTGCTCACTGTGCCAAGGCGCCCCATTGGTTGGACCTTTTGGATCTTGTGTGTGGCCGGAGCCAGTTTTATCGGGCAAAATATATGCGTCTTTTCCTATCAGAATCGCTATAACCTCTACCTCAACAACATGCTGCTGGGGCTGACTATTGGCATCCTGGCCGGTCTCTTCATCCGCTGGGTACAAAACCCGCCCACCCCTCACGGCAGATGATACCTCTCAAACCTCACACGGTAAATTCCCTTTCCTGACCTCAGAGATAAAACCGTTCTGTCTGCCAAATTCTTGATTCGTATGGAATTCATGCCTGTTTCCACAAAGCCGTACAATCTTTGAGGGTTTATTTAGAGTTCAGCAGATTAATTTGTCTATAATGGAATGAGAAAGGCAATCATGACAAACCCCACCTGGAAAGCTCATCTAGAACACGGTAAATTGGATACGCAGGAAAGAACAGAACTCCCTGAGAGTGTCTATGCATTTCCGAAACAGCGTAAAGAACCTCTGACGGATGCAGATCACGTCAGAAACGCCCTGGCTCGCTTTGATCAGGTAGAAGGTGTATCAGACAGCGACCGCGATCTGGCTTTTGCCAATATTCTCAAAGCCGCCAGTCATTTTAATATCGATGTTGAAGAAAAGAACTGGCATCAATTGGGCAAGAAACCGCATATCCAAAACAGTGCTCACCCTTCATAATGTGAGCCCTAATTAATTGTCGGAGTCAGAGCTGTCTTTGGTTTTAACCGCGCTCCGAAACTCATTGAATAGGCATGCGTGAATTCAGCACCCAGCAAAAAGATCTGTAATGAATAATAGATCCAGATCAACAGAATAATTAGCGAACCGGCTGTGCCATAGGCAGTTCCGAAATTGCTAAGGGAAAGGTAAAAGCCAATGGCATACTTCCCCAGCATAAACAGCAGCCCGGTCACTGCTGCCCCCAGCCACACATCAGTCCAGGAAATTTCTTTATCGGGGATGACCCGGTAGACGATTGCAATTAATATCGTAATTGTGATGAAAAAGACCAGGAAGTTAATGGTTTCCAACAGAAACACATTCTGCTTGAGACCATCCACTTTACCGATAAGGAAAGAGAGCACCGAGCTGAGAATTAAAATGATCAAAAACAAGGCACTGATCCCCAATACTACTAAAAAGGACAGTGCGCGTTCTGTAATGGTCTTTATTATATTGACTGCGGGTTTCTTGGGCACCTTCCAGATAATATTCAAGGCATACTGCATATGAAAAAATATTCCCAAAGCGCCTGCCAGCAACACAACAGCGCCAACCAGGGAAGCAATCCCGCCTGTTTGCTTTTGTGCCGTGTTTTCGAGCAGCGATTCGATAAAATCAGCCGTTCCCTGGCCGATGAATCCCCCAATTTGGGCGATTAACTGATTTTTAGCAGTTACCCCGTCAAAAATACTCCCGGCTGCTGACATTAAAATGATGAGAATAGGTGGAATTGAAAAAATGGTATAGTAGGCAATCGCCGCAGCCAGATCAGTAACATTATCCTCCCCCCATCCCTTATACGTCCTCTTTAAAAGTATCCAAAAGAGTTTCAATCTGCGCATGCTGAATATTCCTCTGCCTGAAATTAACCCTGATAGGTTCGCCTGAATCCGTATACTACAGGATACCTCCAGGCATCTGTATAAATCCCATATCCATGCGTAATAATTGCTACTTGTTTTGGATAAGAGATTTCGACCGTAAAGTCAATAGTTCACTTATACATAGATTCCAAATATATTATACTTTTATAGTAAAATGTATAACAAAAGAGGCAAAAAATGAACGTTAAATTGTCCCAAAAAGGCTGGATCGTCATCCCGGCAGAAATGCGTAAAAAATACCGCCTCGAACCTGGAGTCAATTTGCAGGTGGTGGATTATGGCGGGGTGCTGGCTATCGTCCCGGCTTTCAAACACGCCGTTCGTGACGGAGCGGGTATCTTAAAAGGGGATTCCTCTCTGACCAATCTCATTGTGGAAGAACACCGTCAGGAACGCGAACGTGAGTGAAAATAAACCGCTTTACCTGCTGGATAGTTTTGCCCTGGTTGCTTATCTGGGTGCAGAGAATGGGAAAACGCGGGTGCAAGAGCTCCTTTCGCTGGCCGAGAAGGATCATTGCCGCATTCTGATGTGTCTGATCAACCTGGGGGAAGTGCTGTACATCAGCGAACGCGAACGCGGACTCCCCGCAGCGCAGCGAGTACTGGCACTGGTGGAGAGCCTGCCCATTGAACTGTTTGAGGCCAGCCGTGATCTGGTGCTGGACGCGGCTCACATAAAAGCCCTCCATGCTCTTTCTTATGCCGATGCTTTTGCCGTCGCTGCTGCCCAGCGTGAGCAAGCAGTGATCCTCACCGCTGACCCGGAGTTTACTTCTGTTGAAGATCTGGTGAAGATCGAGTGGCTGAGTAAATAAACACACCCGTCAACTTGAACATTTCGTGCAAGACCTCGTTAGAAGACCCAATCGCTTATTTCAGCCATATTCCCAGTCCGGCCTTTTCAAGTGCAGGCGTCTGGAAAATCACCATTTCCATTTTCGTCCAATCAATATCCATTCAATATCCCTTGACAACTATTCACCGGCGCGTTATATTGTATATATACGATATACACAGTTGTAAGGAGAACAAACAGCAATGGAAATATTATCTGTAAAGAACTTAACCAAAAGATATGAGAAATTTGAACTGAAAAATGTGTCCTTTTCACTGGAAAAAGGTTACATCATGGGTTTCATTGGACGCAACGGTGCCGGCAAGACCACGACCATCAAATCCATTCTCAACCTGGTGCACGCCGATGCCGGTACGGTCACCGTGCTGGGCAAAGATTTTGCCAGGGACGAGTTTGCCTGCAAACAGAAGATCGGACTGGTACTGGGGGGCATCAGTTATTATCCGCAGAAGAAGCTGAAAGTCATCGCGGACGTCACACGCAGGTTTTACCCGGAATGGGACGACGCGGCCTTTAACGGCTATCTCAATCGCTTCGAACTGGACGCAGATAAATCAATAAAGCAATTATCCGACGGCATGCGGGTTAAATTTGCGCTGGCGCTGGCGCTCTCGCATAACGCGCAGTTGCTCATCCTCGACGAGCCCACCAGCGGACTGGACCCGGTCTCACGCGATGACCTGCTCGAACTCTTCCAGGAGCTTATCGAAAACAGCGAAAGGAGCATCCTTTTCTCCACCCAGATCACCTCTGACCTTGAAAAATGCGCCGATTTCATTACCTATGTCAAAAAGGGCGAGATCATTGCCA
>PMIV01000143.1 GCA_003158355.1 Anaerolineaceae bacterium | reverse complement strand
AAAATAAATTAAAATAAAAAAGAGAGCCATTTTTAAAAAGTGGCTCTCTTTCTAAAACACTTAAAACTCTTCAGCGACTTCAAACTGGCTATTATAGAGCGAAGCGTAGAACCCATTTTTATTCAGTAATTCATCATGGGTTCCCTGCTCAACGATATCACCGTTGTTCATTACCAGAATTAAATCTGCATTACGGATCGTGGATAGGCGGTGCGCAATAATGAAACTAGTCCGGTTTTGCATCAGCGCATCCATGGCTTTCTGGATCAGCACTTCGGTACGAGTATCCACCGAACTGGTGGCTTCATCCAGAATCAAAATGCGCGGGTCAGCCAGAATGGCACGGGCAATGGTAAGAAGTTGTTTCTGTCCGGCAGAGACATTTGATGCTTCTTCATCTAATTTCATGTTGTAACCGTCAGGTAAAGTACGGATGAAGTGGTCGACATAAGCAGTCTTTGCCGCATTTACCACGTCAGCATCCGACGCATCCAAACGCCCATAGCGGATATTCTCCATGATGGAACCATTGTACAACCAGGCATCTTGCAGCACCATGCCGAAGATGTGACGCAAATCTTCGCGGGTGAAATCACGTATGTCATGTCCGTCAACAAAGATCGTGCCACTATTCACGTCATAGAAACGCATCAGCAGTTTGACCATGGTTGTCTTGCCAGCACCTGTCGGGCCAACAATAGCAATCTTTTGCCCTGGTTTTACGGTGGCGCAAAAATCATTGATGATCGTCTTATCGGGATTGTATCCGAAATGAACATCTTTGAACTCAACGCTGCCCGCAACTGTGGTTAATTTGACAGGATTGGTGGATTCAGGTATTTCTTCCGCTTCAGCGAGGAATTCAAACACTCGCTCGGCTGCCGCAGCAGTTTGCTGCAGGGTATTGGATATATTGGCAATTTGAGAAATTGGCTGGGTGAACGAACGTACATATTGAATGAACGCCTGAATATCACCTACTGTAATGGCATTCCTGGCTGCCAGGTAACCGCCCAAAATACAAACAACTACATACCCCAGGTTACCAATGAAGGTCATGATCGGCATCATCATGCCAGACAGGAATTGAGATTTCCAGGCAGAACTGTAAAGGGTGGTGTTGTAAGTGTCAAATTTCTCAACACTGCGTTTTTCACCGTTGAAGGCTTTCATGACAACATGGCTGCCGTACATTTCTTCCACGTGTCCGTTGACATGGCCCAAATAGTCCTGCTGTTGTTTGAAATACTTTTGCGATTGTTTGACCACTATGCTAATGAATAAAGCGGATAACGGCACAATGATAAGGGCTACCAAAGTCATGATCCAACTGATGGTAAGCATCATGACCAGGATTCCGATCATGGATACTACTGATGTGATGATCTGCGAAAGGCTCTGGTTCAGCGTCTGGCTGATGGTATCCACATCGTTGGTAATGCGAGAAAGTACTTCGCCATGATTGGTCCCGTCAAAGTAACGTAGCGGCATGCGGTTGATCTTTTCAGAGATTTCTTTGCGAAACCGGTAGGTCAACTTCATTGAAACGCTGGTCATTACCCAACCTTGAATGTAGGAAAAAACAGCCGAGACAAGATAAAGACCGAGCACAAGAAGAACGATGTTGCCAATATAGACAAAGTCAACCCCGGTGCCCGTTCCGGTGATCTGGGACATAACACCTTCATATAATTTTGTGGTCGCTTTACCTAAGATCTTCGGGCCAATGATCGAGAAGATCGTGGAAGCAATGGCAAAAATAAGGACGATAATGATCGAAACTTTGTAGACAGAAAGGTAATTAAGCAGCTTCGACATGGTGCCCTTAAAATCGCGAGCCTTCTCTCCGCCGCGCATCATGCCGCCCATCGGGCCTCCGCCCATAGGACCCCGGCCTCCCATTGGGCCGCGCCCTACTTGTGCAGGTTTTGGTGTTGTTTGATTTTGCATTGTCATGCCAGTTCCTCCTTGCTCAACTGCGAAAGTGCAATTTCACGATACGTTTCGCAGGTTTCCATTAACTCTTTATGGTTACCCTTCCCCACCACTTTTCCATCATCTACAACAATGATCTGTTCAGCAGTCTTGATGGTTGAAATACGTTGTGCCACGATTAAGACGGTACTTTTACCAGTGCTTTCTTTTAAGGCTTTGCGCAATGCCGAATCTGTCTTAAAGTCCAGGGCAGAAAAACTATCGTCAAAAATGTAGATGGCCGGGCGCTTCACCAGTGCTCGAGCAATTGCCAGACGTTGTTTCTGCCCGCCCGAAACATTTGTCCCGCCCTGAGAAATTTCGGTTTGCATTCCGTCAGGCATGGAAGAAATGAACTCAGTAGCCTGAGCAATCGCTGCGGCCTTTTCCAGGTCCACCTGGCTGGCGTTTTCGTCAGCGTAACGCAAATTGCTTTCGATGGTACCTGAGAAGAGCATGCCTTTTTGGGGAATATAGCCAATCTTGTCACGCAGATCACTCTGTTTTACATCTCGAATATCGATTCCATCTACTCGGATAGCTCCGGCGGTGACATCGAAGAAACGTGGGATCAGGTTCACCACAGTGGATTTTCCTGAACCAGTAGAACCGATAATAGCTGTGGTCTGACCCGGTAAAGCAGTAAAGTTGATATCGTGTAAAACATCTTCTTCAGCACCGGGGTAGCGGAATGAAACGTGGTCAAAATCCACCTTTCCAGAGCTATTTGTCGGGAAGTTTTTTGGCACAACAGGATCGATAATCTCTGGTTTTACTTCCAGCACATCAGCGATACGACCTCCGGAGACCGAGGCACGAGGCAAGATAATGAACATGATCGAGAGCATGAGGAAAGCCATGACAACCTGCATTGCGTATTGCAGGAATGCCATCATATCGCCTACCTGCATAGTGGATGCAGCCACTTGATGGGCTCCCACCCATATGATTAACAAAGACAGACCATTCATTACCAGCATCATTACTGGCATCATAATGACCATAACGCGGTTGACGAACAAACTGTTTTGGGTCAAATCAACATTGGCATCATCAAACCGTTTTTCTTCAAATTTCTGTGTATTGAAAGCGCGGATCACCATCATGCCTGAGAGATTTTCACGAGTCACCAAATTCAAACGATCGATCAAACTTTGAATGATCCTGAACTTCGGTAAAGCGATGGAGAATACACTCAAAACAAGTCCAAGTAAGACCACGACTGCCAGGCCGATCACCCAAGACATGGAAGGACTTTTCGCTACAGCCCGTATGACAGCACCCACACCGATGATTGGTGCATAGATCGCCATACGCATTACCATGATGATGACCATTTGTACCTGGGTAACATCATTGGTGGAACGTGTAATCAGCGAGGCTGTGGAAAACTTGTCGAATTCAGCCTTTGAAAAACTCTCCACTTTCGTGAACAATCCCTTGCGGATATCTCTGGAGGTTCCTGCGGCAATTTTTGAAGCCAGAAAACCTACTCCGATCGCACAAGAAATTGAGAGTAAAGTCAACAGGAGCATTAATGCACCAATACGAAGAATGTAGTTGGATTGAACATTCTCTGTGTTCATACCCAAAGCTGTATACTCGGCTTTAACGGAGCTGGCAGCGGATTGGATAATTATGCTGTCGCTCAAAGTAGCAAATTTTTCGTTGATGGTTGCGGTAATTTTGGATAAGGTTTCAGCCGGCAATTTCTGCAGGATCGTGAAAATATCCATCCCAGCTGGCAGTTTGGAAAGATCGAATCCCAACCCAGCACCCATGGCCGAGAGTTTTGAAGGATCAGCTATCACTTGATTGACCGCTGAAATTGCCAAGAATGCCCTGCCCAGAATCGGGCTTAACTTGTCGACTTCAGTTTTATCAATGGTCTTCAAAACCAATACCGGTTCTGTGGCCAATTGTGGATACAACTTTAGATATTTCGCATAATCTGCGGAAGAACTGTCGATCAGATTGAAATCGTTGAGGACTGTTGTTTTTTCATCAGCGCTCATGAAAACGGTGAGCTTTGTCATTTCACTTTGGCGAACCGCCTGCGGTACAGCAGTCTCGATACCGCCCTGTTGAATACCAACGTTGATAATATCTGACATGTAATCGGGCAGCGCCAGATCTGCCTGGGCCTGAACAAAAAGCAAACCAATTGCCAGGACGATCAATAAAATATAGGGTTTTAAGAACTTTGCCAAACGCAACATAGTCTATTCCTTTACTCCTCTTTCGGACACAACAAATAATTGCACAAGACTGATTTTCGAAACCTCACAATAAAATTCCCGAGAGAAAATCAATCTGTTGATAACTTTATTGCTCTTTCATTTCATATGATTTTCATGGAAATTCATTTTTTTTAGTTGAGAATTCTCAATGAGCGAATTAAGTAATTTTCCCAATAAATCAAATAATTGAATTTTTTCTTCATCGGATAATTTAGAAGCCAATTGATTCATGTGGTCTAATTGATAAGGGGCTCTATCGATCACCAATTTTCGGCCAGCCTCCGACAACTTGATGCGAAAAATGCGGCGGTCCTGCACATCATTTTCACGATAAACCAGTCCTTGAGCTTCCAAACCATTGATCAATGAGCTGATGGTGTTTTTGCTGACGAGCTGCACGTGGCTCAAAAATGTTGGAGTGATTCCGTCAGTCTCCCCCATTGTCTCATCAACGTACAACGTTATTAAAATCGCCAATCTGGGTCCACTCACTTCATTTTCATTCAACCCGGTATTCACGATCATGTCGTAAATATTTGATGTCCGGCGTAGTCTTTGAAATATTTCAATCCCCTTAAGATCCCTTGAACCAGTGATTTCGGAAAACTTGTTGTTCCAAAGTCTTTCCTTTTCTTTGAAAAATGCTTGGCGTTCTTCTGTGTCAGAGCAGTTAAATTCTCTCATTTATCCTCATCTCAAATAGTACGATGTCGAACTATACACCGTCGTACTATCTCTGTCCAGAGCAAAATCCAATATTCTTATATAAGTCTAATAATCTGTATTAGCAGTGATTATCACCGCAGTCAAAGACCATTTTCGATTAAGGAAGAATATCAATATTCAACCTTTCGATCTTCCTTGTCTGCCCGCCAGATTAAGTGCTATATTTTACCGACAGAAATTGGAGGTCGGTTTGAATATTCTGGTCTTTAATTGCGGCAGTTCTTCGCAGCATTACAAACTTTATCAGACCACTGGCTCCGGCTTGAATGTATTATGCAAAGGCAAGGCTCACCGGGTGGGAGTAAAAAGCCATGAACCCTCTTTCATCGAGCATACCTATAACAATGAAGTAACCCGCACCACTCTTCCTCTCCAAGACCATGCTACTGCAGCCAATTTGACCTTGAATTTCCTGGAAGAAAAACAGTTGCCGGTGGACGCCATTGGACATCGATTTGTTCATGGAGGAGAACGATTTCAACAATCCATCCTGCTTACCCCTGCCCGCCTGGCAGAATTAACCGATGTACTGCCCTTAGCTCCCATTCACAACCCAAATTCAATGAGCGTCATCCAGGTATGTTTGCAGCGTTTGGCCAGTAAACCTGAAACCCTGACCTTTGATACCGCCTTTCATGCCGGGCTACCCGAATGTGCCTATCGCTATGCTTTGCCTGCCAGCCTGGTTAAACGTTTTGCGCTGCGCAAATACGGATTTCACGGTCTATCCTACCAATACGTCTCCAGACAGGCAGCTGATTTTCTGCACCGCCCCCTCGAATCACTACGCATTGTCGCCTGTCATCTGGGTACAGGTGGTTCCAGCGTCTGCGCCATTCAGGGAGGAATTTCCATCGATACTTCCATGGGGTATTCTCCGCTGGCTGGATTAATGATGAGCACGCGCAGCGGTGATTTGGATCCGGCGGTGATTTTGGATATGCTTTGCCGAGGAAAGAGTGCGGCAGAAATATCTGCCCTCTTGAACAAGAACTCCGGCCTGCTGGGGATTGCTGAATTTTCCAGCGATATCCGCGATCTGATCAAAGCCGCCGATGAAGAGGATAATGCGCTTGCCCGGCTTGCCGTCGATATGTATACCAGCCGATTGAAGAAAACGATCGGCAGTTACCTGGCTTTGCTGGGAGGGGCTGATGCGTTGCTTTTTACCGACGACATCGGCA
>PMIV01000150.1:2657-6483 GCA_003158355.1 Anaerolineaceae bacterium | reverse complement strand
ATGTATATGGCAGATGAAACTAAAGGCGCGAATCATTTCAGAACTTCAATTGAAACTGGAATTGAAATAATTGAGAATCTTAGAGGACATACAAGTGGTCTTGCCATTCCTCATTTTGTTATTGATGCTCCTGGCGGCGGCGGCAAGATCCCCGTCATGCCCAACTATCAGATTAGCGCCTCAGACCACAAGATCATCCTGCGCAACTACGAAGGCTACATCACCACCTACGAAGAGCCGCAGAACTACACTGCGCACGATCCGAAGACCTGCACCTATTGCCAGAGCAAACACAGCGAACCTGGTCAGAGCGGAGTCAGCGGTATGCTCGACGGTGAACAGATGTTTATCAAGCCCGAAGGCTTCGACGAACTCCACAACCGCGGCGGCGGTCAGCACCGGCTGCGCGCCAACAGCGATAAATGGAAGCCGTTGGGGATTGGCGAAGGCAAAAAGAAACCGGATTGAACAGTCTGCTTCAATCAATAAAAAAGGAGACTTCCGACAATTGGAAGTCTCCTTTGCCTTTAACTCAATACCATTAATTACATGCTGCAGCCAGTTGCGAGGCAGTTGCTGTGCTGCTCAACTTGGTAAACTTGCCTGCCGTGATTCCCAACGGTTCAAAGGGCAGCGTTCCCTGAATTCCGGGGTTGGATAGATGCAGGGTGTAACAACCTACAAAAAACTGCTGCGCATTGCTGGTGGTGATCACATTCATCGCTAAAGGTACCTTGTAGTGGAATTGCCCGGCACCGGCATCACTGGCTACTGTACCGAATGTGACTGTTACCGAACTGGTATCTTTGAAACCGGCTGCGTACGCATTGTAAGCGCCGACGCTTGTGGCTGGGTTCTGCCAGTAAGAATAAGCCCGAACATATTCCTGCCGGTTCAGCGCATTCATCAATGAGCTGATCACTTCGACCGCTCCACTGCGGTTGTCGATATAGTTATTCTTGCTCAGATCACTGAGCGATTCCAGCGCTGCCGCTGCACCCGGAAGCCCTGTTGTATCGCTACCGCTGCAAGCCGCCGCCAGCGCACTTGCGTCACTGGTACCGGCGCTGACCTTACTTTTGGTGAACTTGTCGAAATTCATTGGGGTAATGGGAGGAGCACCGTAATTCCCAGGTTGGGGGAAGCGCAAAACAAAACAGTCGCCAAATTTTGCGGTGGTGTTGTTAGTTAACGTATCCACTTCAACAGCAGGTATTGTGTAATAAACACTCCCGGCAGCACCTTCGCCGACCACCTGTCCCAAACTGATCGCCTCAGAGGCGGTATTTGCCAGCCCGTTGCTAAAAGCATCCAGCGTTCCCAGCGTACCCGACGGATTCCCAAAATACGAATAAGCACGTAAATACTCATGCCGGTTGATCGCGTTCACAAACGAAAGGACCAGAGATGCAGCCGTACTGCGGTCATCCAAATAATTATTAGCAGAAATGTCGGCCAAATTATTACCGCTTCCGCTGGTTACGGTAATTGCAATTGGTGTATCGGTTGTACTGCTGGCAACCGTTGCTGTTGGCAGTGCCTCTGTTGGCAATGACGGTGTTGCAGTCACTACTTTCGGAGTGGCGGGTAATGCGGTTGCGGCAGTGGTTGCCGTGGCTGTGGCAGTAACCACAGGTTGGCACGCGGCCAACAGCATACCCATTATTACTAAAATTCCTATTCTTTTCATTAATTTCATTTTCACCTCACTTTGTCTTTAGGTAAGACAACCTAAATTGATTATATACCTCTCTTATTGGTCTCGCGCATTCATAAGAAAGCTTGACGAACGCTAAAATAACTGCCATTGCCTCAGGCGTTCTTCCCAAGGCCTGGCGATTTCAGCCCGGGGATAGACGCACAATGATAGTTAGTAAAATGACGACATGCTTCATTCTTGTGAAAACCATTTTATTGGTCTAAAAAAGTCTTGACACAGAACGTATGTTCGTGTATTATTATAGTACAAATGAACGAACAATGTTCTAAGGAGGCGCTATGGCTCGTCGAAGTCAGGGTTTGAGTGAAAGACATCACAAGATCATGGAATTTTTAACCAAATTTCAGGAAACAAACGGTTATTCCCCCTCTATTCGGCAGATTGGCGATAGCATCGGAGTTAAATCCACCTCTTTGGTAGATTATTATTTAAACCAACTGCAAGAGATGGCATTAATTGAGCGTGAAGATCGTATTTCACGCAGCATCCGCGTGCTGCAGCCAGTATATGCCACCCCCACTATCACAGGCATGGTTGGTGACGCCGTCCATAAAGCCGGAAACATGATCGCTGATATGATCAGCATCCCTCTCGCCGGAAGGATCGTCGCCAGTGCACCCATCCCCATGCCAACCTCTGACCTGAGTTATTACGATGCCGAATCCAGCGTGGATATTGCCCGCAGCTTGCTCCCCGCACACGATATCAGTGACCTTTTTGCCCTTGAGGTCAGCGGAGATTCAATGATCGACGCAATGATCAACGATGGCGATATCGTCGTCATGAAAAAAGCCCAATCCGCCAACAATGGTGAAATGGTTGCGGTCTGGCTGGATGACAAAGATGAAACGACTCTAAAATATTTCTACAAAGAACCAAACCGCATTCGCCTGCAACCGGCAAACCCAAATATGGGGCCGATTTATGTAGACAACCCCAAAAGCCTGCGTATCATGGGCAAAGTGGTCATGGTGATCCGCCAGGTCAAATCCGTCGCTGCTTAAATTTTCCAACTTAAAACAAAAAATCCTCCCAATTGGGAGGATTTTTTATCTTCAATAAATTACTTCAGTTCGACAGAAGCACCGGCTGCTTCAAGTTTGCTCTTGGCATCATTGGCAGCTTCTTTGCCAACACCAGTAAGGACTTTGGCGCCAGCGGTCTCGGACATGGTCTTGGCTTCTACGAGGCCGAGGCTGGTCAGAGTGCGGATGACTTTAATGACATCGATCTTCTTGGGGCCGGCATCTTTGATGATGACATCAAATTCGGTCTTCTCTTCCACGGGTTCAGCAGCAGCGGCAGGGCCAGCAGCAGCAGCGGCAGCAACAGGAGCGGCAGCAGAAACGCCCCATTTTTCTTCCAACTTCTTAACAAGTTCTGCAGCTTCGAGAACGGAAAGACCGCTCAACTGTTCAACAATTTTCTCTAAATCAGCCATTTCAAATACTCCTTAAAGTAGTTAATTATTATTAGATCGATTGCCTATCAGGCAGCGGTTCCCGCTTTTTCTGAATAAGCTTTGATAACTGCTGCGGTTGAGCGAGCAGGTTCTGCCAATGTACGGACGAGCTTGGTTGCGGGTGCAGAAATTACGCCCAACAACATAGCGCGCATTACTGGCATAGGCGGCAGTTCAGCCAGAGATTTAACCTGATTAGCGGTTAATAACTCTTTGCCGAGGAATCCACCTTTGACTTTAATGGTTTCGGAGCCTTTTGTAGCTTCGCTGAATACTTTTGCTAACGCGGCGACATCTCCAAAAGCGAAGCCAACGAGAGAAGTGCTCTCGAAGATCTCACTCTGTGGGAAACCCTTCGCTGCAAGAGCGCGGTTGAATAAAGTATTCTTCACAAGATGAGCTTCGCTGCCGGTCTCGCGTACTTTTGCGCGAAAAGCATCGATCTCTTTCATGTTCATCGTTTCGTAAGTGAGCACAAATATTGCTTCACTTTTGTTCAACCATTTTTCATATTGGGCGGTCATTTCGCCCTTTTTATTCTTTGTAAAGGCCAATGAAAATTACCTCCTTCCCTTCAAAATAAAAAGTCTTTGTCTGGTTTTGCCAGGCAAAGACTTTTTTCTCGTCCTTTCGGACAATAAAAT
>PMIV01000150.1:0-2603 GCA_003158355.1 Anaerolineaceae bacterium | reverse complement strand
CAGATCTTCTTGATATACACACCCTTGGCGCCAGTCGGACGAGCCTTCTTGATGGCTTCCATCAGAGCAACAAAGTTTTCATAAAGTTTATCTGCGTCAAAAGAAGCTTTGCCAATGGCCACATGAATATTGGCAGTCTTGTCGAGACGGAATTCAACACGACCAGCTTTAGATTCATTGATGACACGCGGCAATTCATCGATCGAGCAAACAGTCCCAGCTTTAGGGTTCGGCATCAAAGAACGCGGGCCCAAAACACGGCCCAATTTACCAACTTTGGCCATCATATCGGGGGTGGCGATCGCCACATCGAAATCAGTCCAGCCGCCGGCGATCTTGGCGATCATTTCATCGTTATCGGCAACAAAATCCGCTCCACCTTCACGAGCTTTGGTGGCGCCTTCGCCCTGAGCGAAGACCATTACGCGAACTGTCTTACCCAAACCGTGTGGCAGCACAACTACATCACGAACCTGTTGGTCAGCCTGGCGTGGATCAAGACCAGTGCGCATGTGTACTTCAATGGTCGCGTCAAATTTTGCATAAGAGGTATTTTTTGCGAGCGCGACAGCTTCGCTGGGCGCATAGAGTTTCTCGATGTCTACCTTGGCGAGAGCCTCTAAATATTTCTTTCCGTGTTTCGCCATTTTTTCTCCTTCGTGGTGCAAACGGGCAAATCATTGCCCTCCCACAACCTTATTTCTCAACGACAATCAAGCCCATATTGCGGGCGGTGCCTTCGATTTGGCGCATGGCGCCTTCAACATCGTTAGCGTTCATGTCTTTCATCTTCAGCTCAGCAATTTCACGGATCTGAGCCTTGGTCACTTTCCCAACCTTGGTGCGGTTAGGAACGTCTGAGCCTTTTTCAATTCCGGCGGCTTTGCATAACAAAACAGAAGCCGGGGATGATTTAAGGACGAAGGTGAAGGAACCATCAGTGAAAACGGTGATTTCTGCAGGAACAATTTCGCCAGCACGATTCTGGGTGCGGGCATTATATTCTTTGCAGAACGCCATAATGTTGATACCGTGTCCGGCAAGCGCTGGACCAATAGGGGGTGCAGGATTCGCTTTTCCAGCCTTAATCTGCAGTCTTACTATTGCTTTTAGTTTCTTTGCCACAGTTTTTCTCCTTGGTGGTTATAACGGGTGATAGGGGAGCACCCTCCCACAAAGACCAAAAAGGTCTCTTGTTTACGCTTTTTCAACCTGTAAGAAATCTAATTCAACCGGGGTTTCCCGGCCAAAGAAGTTGACCATTACCCGCACTTTGGTTCTTTCCATATCAATTTCAGCAACCTGCCCACGAAAATCATTGAAAGGCCCGTCCACGATGCGAACCCGTTCGCCAACCTTGAAGGATACCTTCACGTGAGGAGCTTCGGCTTCCATGCGGCGCAAGATCTGCTGCACTTCTTCCGGACGTAAAGCAGTGGGGTCATTGCCCATCCCCACAAATCCTGTCACACCTGGTGTATTGCGTACCACGTACCATGATTCTTCAGAAAGAAGCATGTTTACCAGCACATAACCGGGAAATACATGGCGCTCAACAGTTCGACGCTTGCCGTCTTTGACTTCGATCTCTTCTTGAGTAGGAATGACCACATCAAAAATGCGGTCTTTCATGCCCATGGTTTCAATACGCTGCTCCAGGTTATAGCGTACTTTGTTTTCATAACCAGAGTAGCAATGCACAACGTACCAGGCGCGTTCGGTTGAACCTTCAATTACCGGTGCCTGCAAGTCATCGTCTGCGGGATACTTAACCTTTGACTCGCGGGTTCGAGACGTGGAAACTTCTTTGGCAGGAACTTTTACTTCCTCCAACGGCTGATCTTCATCGAATTCATTTTTTTCGATTTCGTCGCGCGCGTCCATTATCTCTTACCTACCCTTTCAGTCTCAGGCTTTGCCCAGGATCAATCCAATTATTTTTGTGAACCCAAAATCCAAAGCGCCAAGCACAGTACCCATTACAACAATCACCCCAATAACGATCCAGGTGAGTCGTAAGGCTTCTTTGCGGGTAGGCCAGGAAACTTTTCGAAGTTCACCGATAGTTTCTCTCCACCATTTTTTTATGGCGTTTGGCTTTTTCACTTTTACATTTTTATCGGCCATGACCTGCTCCTTTTATTACGTCTAAAACGCCGCCACTACGGACGGCGCTGTCATTTTGGCGTTCCGTTACTTGCACGTTCCAGGCAGGCCAGGCAAGAATTGAACTCGCAACCTCCTGTTTTGGAGACAGGCACTCTGCCAAATTGAGCTACTGGCCTAAGAACGGCAAGGCGAGTGTGCACCGCTCGCCTTATCCGTTTTAGTAAAATTTATTTGGTTTCGCGATGCACTGTGTGTTTTCTGCAGCGCGGACAATACTTTTTAATTTCCATACGACCCGGGTCATTACGACGATTTTTCTCTGAGGTGTAATTCCGTTCCTTGCAGTCACCACAGGCCAGGGTAATTACCGGTCGAACATCTTTCTTTTTAGAAGCCATACACTCACATCGCAGTCAGACTGGCTGACTGGCGCTCCTTTTTAGGCGATAATCTTAGTGATCACGCCGGCACCAACCGTCAGACCACCTTCACGA
>PMIV01000078.1 GCA_003158355.1 Anaerolineaceae bacterium | reverse complement strand
ACCCCCAAGGATCAGATTGCTGGGTACCTGCGTCTTTCACTGCCCTCCTCGACCACCCCACCCCTGGGCATGGCTGACCTTGAAAATGCCGCCCTCATCCGCGAAGTGCACGTTTATGGGCAATCCCTGGCAGTTGGCTCAGAACAAACTGGAGCTGCTCAACACATCGGGTTAGGGACAACTTTATTGAAAAAAGCAGCCGAGATCGCCTCTGAACACGGTTTTTCCAGGCTGGCAGTGATCGCTGCCATCGGTACGCGCCGCTATTATGAGAACCGCGGTTTCAGGCGCGGTGAACTTTACATGATCCAGGATCTGCAAAAATAAGACTAACCAGAATGCGAACTGCCTAACACACTGCAGTTCTTGCCCTCTTGTTTCCCCTTATACAAGGCCAGATCAGCATTACGCAGGCAGCCGCTAATGCCAGTGAATTTATCACATTCGCTAATTCCCAGAGTGATTGTCACTGGGATGCTCATTTCATGATAAATAAAAGGGGTGTTTTCTACACGGGAACGAATCTTTTCCGCGACGTATTTACCGTTCTCAGGGTCAGTCTCCACCAGCATGATCAAAAATTCATCTCCACCCCATCTTGAGATCCGATCATTTTTCCTTACCCCAAGTTTAAGTTTTTCTGCCAACATCACCAGTACAAAATCACCGCCATCATGACCATACTCATCATTGATTTGTTTAAAGTTATCCACATCGATCATGATTAAAGAAAATGGCGGCCCATCACCATCCACTTTCACTTTTTCTTCCTCAATAAGGGTCGTCATAATTCGTCGATTCAACAAACTGGTTAAAGGGTCTGTATTCGCCAGGGTTAAGAGCCTTTGATTGGCATTGACAATTTCAGCTTCGGAAAGCATTTTTTCTTTTTCAATCGTATAGGTGACAGTAATTAAGATCGAACAGCACTGAACCAGGTTGAGAATAAAAAAGAGGCATTGAAAAGTTGGATCTACAAGAACGTTGGTTTTCAAAGATTGCAAAACAGCAAAAAGGGCAGCTAAAAAGACCACGATCGAGCCGCATAAAAACGTTCGCAACTTTCCCCTGGCAGCTCCATTGATCATGATCACCGGCAAAAGACTGATCAAAGAAAAATATGCCCCTGAATTCCACCCCAATTTCAGGGTTGCTAAAATGCAGTAAAGAATTGATTCGAGAATTCCAAGCACTAATGGCGGTGTTTGATATCCTTTCTTGGTCATTTTGTAGATCCATATCCAGAGCAAACCACCAAGCAATGAATAGACCGCCAATGACCAATAATGCATGAATGCAAGAATAACTGCAAAGAGTAAACGAAAAATGATTATGAATAAAGCCGAACTATTAAGTGCTTTAGTCAATTGGTTTTGTTGCAGAAATTTTGCCTGTTTATGAATCGACAAATTATCCCCCACAGGAAATTAAACGGCAAAGTAATCCTTGACTGACCCGGTTGGAAATCAGAATAAAATATCTTCTATCATCTTTGTTTGTAATGTTTAATTAGCTATCAACATTATAGCCATTAAAAAAACCAAATTCATTAAAAGTATATAAAAAAGACCCGGAGGATTAAATCCTTCAGGTCTTTTCATAAACAAATTTGGAATTAATAGGTACTGTTGTTATAGAACCAGTTATACCCGTTGTAATATCCGTTTGATGTTTCAAGACGAATAGCGATCTTGGGACTGCCGGCTAACGCACCGGGAATCGAATAAGTAGCGCTGAAACTGCCGCTGGACCCGGAATTTTGCGTGGTCACCAGAATACCGCCAATGCCCAGGGTCCCATATGGTCCCATGCGTACATTCAAAGTTTGATTCGGTGGAAAATTATTTCCGCTGACGGTCACTGTAGAATCTCTGGCAACCGCACTGATGAATATAGTCGGAACACCATAAAAACCGGAATATGGAGCATACGGAGGGGCCGGGGGAACCGATGTCGAGCCAGGAATTGGAGTGTAGATCACCGGCGCAGCGTTATTGTAAAACCAGTTGTAAGCGTAATAGTATCCCGTTGGACCATCCAGGCGGATAGCTAATTTCGGTTTGCTGGCCAACGCGGAAGGAATCGCGTACGTCGCGCTGAATGACCCACCCGAGTCCGAAGTGGACCCTACAACTATACCGCCGATACCAAGTGTTCCAAAATCACCTATGCGCACGGTAAAAACTTGCCCAACCGGCATATTGTGTGTCAAGATCGTGACCGAACTGCCTGCAGAAACCGAGGAAATATCAAATGTCGGATAACCTGTATAACCATATGGGCCAAACGGGCTACCCGGAACAGCCGGGGCACTGGTCGATGCGGTATTGTTAAACCAGTTATAGCTAAAGATTCCCTGTGGACTCTCAAAACGGATCGCAATTTTGTCTACGCCCTTTAAAGCCGAAGGGATAGCATAAGTTGAAGTAAAATACGCGCCTGAACCGGTGTTATATGATCCAACCACGGTTCCACCTACTCCATCACTGCCATAAGGCCCCATGCGCACTGTAAAATTTTGGCCGGAAGGGAAATTTGTTCCGGCAACTGTGACAGATACACCCGAATTGATGGATACGATTGAAGTAATCGGGGTTGCATATGCCTGAGCATTTCCAACCAGACCAGTGGCAAGTCCAACCACGATAACCAGAGAAAAGACAACTAAAAGTATTCTTTTGTGGGAATACACTTTTTTCAGAAACATATAACCTCCTCATCATCAATTACTGTCTAATCAGTATAGCAAGAAAAAAGCACAAATCAAGGATAACAGTTATTACAGATGTGTAATGCGAGCGGCCATCCATTGAGCCATGTCATCTGTGGGGTTGCCGTTACTGCTTACCTTTAAGTAGAAAATCATATTCTTGCCATCCATTGATGACAGGTCAATATTAATGGACACAACGGTGTTGTCGTATTTTTTATTCCAGGTACCCAGGGATGTGACTGTAGAACTCCCCTGTTCCTGAGCGAGAACTTCAAAAGTAACGTTGCACGAAGGCTTCTGATAGGAACATAAAGCCGTGGCTACAAAATGGTCTCCGGAGTGAATGACCAGGCTTGGAAATTGTCCCTGGATCATCCCATCACCGCCAACTGCAGGCACAGTGATGATTGCGCCTTCGTCATCTGCCAGGCCATTTTCAAGTATGGGGGCATAAGAACGAGTTATGGAACCGGTGGTGTAGTTGATCGATGAACTTGGGCAAGTGATGAAGGCAGCATTGGTACGCCACTGACCAGAACAGTAATTCTTCACGAAATCATAAATGGTATTGGGGTCTTTTGCTGTAGGCACAGAAGCTACGTTGATTACTACAGTAAGAGGCACTCCCCCATTAAAGCCAACTCCAAACTGGACACCATTTGGTGCTTGCAGTATCCATCTGCCGGTATATTTGCCGGTATCGGAAGGCGAAACCATAGGTACAGATACATCCACAGATTCACCAGGCCGCACAGATTTGGGCAAGATCACCGAAGCCGGGGCTCCCATGGCATTGCCGCTGGAGAAGACAATTGCATATCCGCTGCCCCAGGTGCAGGCACCTGCATTGCGAACTCGCCAGGTCTTAACAAACGAAGAACCAACCACAAACGAGGAACCATCCGGGATGGTAACATCTGTCACAAATGCAGCCTGATTACAGGGAATAGGAATTGGGGTAATTGTGGGAGGGACTGCAGTTGCAGTAGGCACGGCTGTCGCCGGTATGGATGTCGCGGTCGGCAAGGGATTTGCAGTTGCCGTTGCTGCCGGAGGTGTGGCAGTGATGATGATCACGTGTGGAGCAGCAGAAGCCGTCTGCGTAGTATATTGGTTCACCTGCGCCTGGATCGTCTCTGCAGCCAGGGTTTGTACCTGCACTTCAGAATTCACACCCTGCATGCCAGGGAAATTACATGCCGCCAATAAAACGGCAAAAATGGTAAATAAAGGTAATACTATCGTGAGAATTTTCTTCGCCATTAAAATACTCCTCTCTCTTGTATTTATTTAGACGGCATATCCCCCCTTTTTGTTCCCATCGCTTTATGTAATAAAAAAGAACAGGTTTTAAAACCCCGGAGGGGAACCTCTTGATCAAAATTTTTTGATCTTCTGGTTCAACTTTCTAACACGCAAAGCTAAACTGAGGGCATAGAAGATCACACCCAGCAGAATCACGACAAAACCAGCGATCATATAAATAGTGGTATTGGGGGTCATTCGTTCTCCTCCTGAGCCTGTTGGAATTCCAGAGCTTCCACCTGTTGTTGGAGCAGCCCCAAACGCAAGCGATGCCAATAAAACGCTGTGAACAGGATCGTGAAAGTAAATAAAGAAAAGAAGAAGGTCTGTGACATTCGGGTGCTCATCTCAAAACTGCCCGCCCCGGCTGATGCAGCTGAACCAATGATCACCGGATGGATTGTACGAAAAATGCGGATCGAGAGAAAGGTCAACGGCACGGTGATAAACCCGACAATAGCATACACCGCGCTTAACCGCCCTCGTTGATCAGGATCTTCAACGCCCCGGCGTAAAAACAGATAGGCTGCATAGATCAATTCCATGATAAAAGCGGTGGTCAGGCGCGGATCCCAGGTCCACCAGGTATTCCAGATAGGCCGCGCCCAGATGGATCCTGAAACAACACAGAGAGCGGTAAAAACCAGTCCGATCTCCACCCCGGCCAGGCTGGCAACATCCCAGATGAGTTTGCGCGTACGTAAAAAAGCGATGCTGGTGAAAACAGCCAACAAATATCCGAGCATTCCCGTCCAGGCTGTAGCAACATGGAAGTAAAAAACCCGCTGCACATCACCCATCTCGATCTCACGTGGGGCATAAGCAAGCGCCATCCACATTGCAGTCAGCAGAAAAACCGCAGCCAAAATATCCAAAACGATCAATAACCTGGGAAATGATTTTGAACTCATCGAATCCTTCTTGATACCAGTCAATCCGCGATCACCGTTTCAAAAAGCAGTAAACCCACTGCCATAAAAAGGATATCATATCCAGCCAGCAACAGCAACCATGTTCCCAGTTCACCTGCAGCGCCGCCATTGAGCAGCGCCCCGGTAGCTCGGATGGCAGCCAGTAAAAGAGGGATGATGAGGGGGAAAAGCAGCAGCGGTAAATACAGCTCACGGTTGCGCAGCCGACTGGTGATCGCCGCCAGAAAGGTCCCGACCAGGGAGTATCCCAATGTACCCAGCAAGATCACGCCGAGCAGCGCCCAGTGAAAGGGATCAAGGTTAAAGAAAAAAGCAGCAGCNNAAATGGCACTGCGGTCTATCGGGCTCATCAGCAGTGCCGCCAGAGCGTTGTTTTCCCGTTCCAGGCTAAATGACCGGGTTAGCCCCAACGTACCGGCAAAGCATAGCGAAACCCAGAGTGTTCCCGCAAAGGTTACTTTTTGCAGATCAGCCGAAAGTTCGAAGGAAAATACGAATAAGATCACCGAGAGGAGCGCAAATACCAACATAGATGACAGCATCTCACGGCTGCGGCGTTCGGCCGCCAGGTCTTTGCGAAAGATCTCGATCAGTGCTGACAAGTAGCTCATTTTTACCTTAACCCCCGGGGTGGATCACTGCTTGATATCGTTCTGCCAGTTGATGTTCATCCATTCCAGCCATGTCGACATCATCAACAAAACATCCGCCTTGCAGGAACAACGCGCGGGAGGCCAGCAGGGAAACCTCTTTAAAGCTGTGTGAGGCCATGATGACGGTTTTTTCTTGACCCATGATCTGTTTTAACAGGTTCAACATCCGCTCGGTCATATTTTGATCCAAACCGGTAAAGGGTTCATCCAAAAACAAAATGGATGGGTCGTGCAGCAAAGCCCGGCCAATCGCCAGACGCTGCTGCATTCCGCGTGAAAAGGTACGTACAACCTGGCTGCGCTGCTTTTTCAGGCCCACCAGATCCAATATCTGTTCCACCCGCTGCTCAGGCT
>PMIV01000284.1 GCA_003158355.1 Anaerolineaceae bacterium | reverse complement strand
TCTCTCCCGGGGCACAAGTTTTTTTCACCGGTCAAGTTACAAGAGTTCTCGCCTGGCGGGAATATTCTCGCCGCTCTAACGCGCCGCTCTGAGATTCTTTCCTATCTCTGCCAACGTTAATAAACTCTTAAGTTCAAGCACTTGCAATTGTCGCATCAATTTGGTATATTAGGGTTGATAAACATCTGGGTGCCCCCCTCACCCAGGTGTTTATCATTTAAAGGCAAATTCATTCATCTTGAAACAATGGGGATAATCGCTAGTCCAATCCGTCGTCCATGTCATTCGTACGGGCATCATCGTCCTCAATATCTTCAGATTCCTGAACCCATAAGAACAACATCTGTCCGCTTTCTACCTCAGTAGAGCGCGCCGCCAGAATGGGTACTTTTTCTTCCAACCCCAAATGATTGCGGTAATGCAAACAGATGGGTTCTTTTTTACTCCAGGCACGATGGCAGCGTTCAACCAACGCTGGTCCGTTAAACGTTCTTAAACGTGTGAGGGCAGCATTATGAAAATTGACCCCTTCATTCAACCCCTGCACCCAGGTCTCATCGGCTGGTTCAAATACGGGGGGTGGACCTTCAATAATCGTGATTCGATCGTCCATGGTTACCTCGGCGAAAATGATACCATAAAACATCGCAAGGGAAAAATCTCATATAAATTTTCTACAAATTGTTAATCCGTCTCCGATACACCGGGATTAATATTATTTCAACGTCATAAAAAACAAATGGAGGTTTTCAAATGACTCTTTACGTAGCAAACCCATCCGCAATTATGGAAGCCCGCCGCAGAATGATGCGCCGGCTGTTCGAAGAAAACTTTGGTGCAGATCGTGTCATGTCTTTCCCAGTTGAACTCAGCGAGACCGACGAAGCCTACACACTGAAGGCATATTTGCCTGGTCTGACCACTGAACAGGTCAACATTGAATTGACCAATGGAGTTCTTTCCATCGACGGCGAATATAAAGCCGTTGAAGATGAAAAAGCCGAAAAACTGATGGATGAATTCCCCGCCGGGCGATTTGCCCGCAGCTTTGAATTGGCCGATTCCATCCTGGAAGATAAGATCTCTGCCAGCATGAGCAACGGCGTCTTGACCGTAGTTGTACCAAAAGCTGAAGAAGCCAAACCGCGCACGATCAAGATCGTTGCCAAGTAACTCCTTTTTCTAGTAACAAGAAAACCGGCAGGAACTCACTCTTCTGCCGGTTTTCTCTACAAATTAATTCCCCCGGCGGATTGATCTCGCCGGGGGAATTTTTCACTCACACGCCTGATTATTGCGCAGGCTGCAAGGTTCCACTACCTTTTAGATCATAAGTTAGCCCTTTGAGGGTGCTGCACGAACTGGCATCATAGTAAACGGTATGACCGTTGCCATTGATATTGCTGATATTGTTGCCGCTGATGCCGCTGGCATCTGTGAGGCAAGTGAGAGATGAATCCGCAGTTACATTCCATAAACTGGTCGCATCCAGGGTCAGGTCCATTAATTTGGCCTTTTTATCGCTGTTCAATGAACCGGTAAGTGTGGAGCTGTTCTGTAAAGTGAGATTAACCGTGCTTATCTCATCAGCCACTACATTGCCCGTTAGGGTCTGACCGTCGGCCGTCACAACCGCGTTACCGCCGTTGGCACCGGAAGTTCCCCATTTGTCGGCGCCGGCTTTGAGTAAAATTCCAGAGGTCTCGCTGGCTTCCACGCCTTTTAATAGGATGTTGGCCGTGGAATTAGTTACATAGAAGAGCGGACCGCCCAACGCAGAAAGAGTTAACTTTCCACCGCTCATGGTGAAAGTTCCTTCAGTGCCTTCAGCATCACCAGACATACTCTGGTAGATCAAGACGCCCCATTTGTCGGCCTTGGTCGAGGTCAGGTTACTGTCTGTTAAGTTGATCGAGTTGGCTCCTTCAATTACAGCCACTTCAGCGCCGGAAGAGATTAACGTGGTTCCCTTGGCAGTGATCACACCGGTGGAATAAATTCCCGCCGAGTTGTTGCCTGAGGTCTTCACCGTTCCACCGCTGACATTGATGGTTCCACTGCCACGGTCAGTTGCTATTGCGCTGGCGCTGCCGCCGGATGTGGTCATATTTACATTGGTGACTGTCATCGTTCCTCCCAGGGTAGCCATTACAGCATGGCCACCGTCACCGGTGGCATTGATAGTGCTGTCCGCCAGGGTCACGGTTGAACCTGTGCCGCTGGAAAAAACACCATTCGCGCCAATTCCGGATGTGGTCACGGTACTGCCCGACATATTCAACGTAGCTCCCTGGTTCGCCAGCACACCAGCGTTCAAGCCGTAGAAACTGCTGTTATCGGTGGAAGAGGAATTACCAGTGGTGGTCACTGTACCATTTGCAAGCGTTAATTTTCCGCTGTTGGTGACAAACACAGCCGAAGTATCTTCAGAGGAGGATGTATAGGTCTGGCTGCTCTGGTTATCTTCTTTACCATCTACAGTATAAGTTGCTTTTACTGTGGTGATAGCACTTGAAGAACCACCGCCAGGAGCACCCCCTGCCGGAGCTGAACCACCATTGCCTTGTGCTTGTGCTGTCGGAACTGCTACACCGGCCAGGTTTGCGAGATATTGGATAACACCATTTAATATCTCTGGCCGAACCATTTGACTGTTATTCCCCATCTGAGGGTTGCTGCCTGGCTGACCTTGACCATTGCCATGTTGCTGTCCATTTGCCTGTTGCGTAGCATCTAAGGTAGGCATTGCTGCAGGCGGAGTGCCCTGAGCGGCAGTTCCGTTCATTGCAGGTGAGGTGCCCTGCGGTACATTACCATTTGCTGTACCGGTTCCTTGCAGGGCACTCATACCCCCTTGTGGGGCTGTACCTGCGTCAGTGGTGGTGATCCCTTTTGCTTTCAGGATCGTGGTGATACTGGTCTGGGTGAGCTGCATGGCTGCTATGGCAGAAAGCTGATCTGTCGTCATGGCTGCTTCAATCTGGCTCACAAGGTCATCCACCTTCGTCGAATTATCCGCGGTCGTCTGTTGAGACGCAGCCGGTGTTGCAGCCTGCTCTGCTAGAGTTGCAGCCTGTGTACTGGAGTTTGCAGCCGGGGCAGAACCCTGAGAGCCTGGCTGTCCTGCACCATTTGGTCCAGGCATTCCACCGCTCTGACCGGACATGCCTGGTTGCGTAAGCGTCTGCATACTTTCCCATAATGACACCAGGAAAGTTGCTTGCGTTTTAGTGAGCGCATTTGCGGTCCCATCCAAATTTAACGTGCCCACTGCCAGTTGAGTGGCAATAGAAACAGCATCCGTGTAATCTGTATTCAAGGCGCTGTCGCTCACCGCCGCAGTCACTGCCAAAGTATTAGCAGTTGTCGTGGTTGCTGCAGTTGCGGCCGCATTTCCTGCACAGGCAGATAAAATCAATGAGAATGAAATAATAATTGCGAAAATGGTCTTTTTCATTTTTTTCCTTTCACACAAAAACAATTGTCCAATCTAAAATTTTGTAAAACTGTTCTGTTTCAAGGTTAGAAAAGGTGCAACATCACCTTCAAAAAATGTGACATTGCACCTTTTATTAAGAACAAATTAGTTGCTTGGAACCGTTGCAGTCGGCAGAGTCACACCCGCCAGATTCGCTAAATATTTGACCAAGGCATCCAATACGCCTGGTTCGAGCCTGTCCGCTCCGCCGCGCATGCCATTCCCGCCCTGACCATTACCAGGTTGTTTGCCCGTACCACCTGCCTGCGGAGTACCATTCGCAGCCGGCATAGGCATCCGTGTCCCATCGGGTGTTGGCATGGCCATCTGTGTGCCATCTTGGGTCGGCCGCGCTTCGGGAGTACCAGAAGCGGAATTACCATTAGCAGATGGAGTTCCCTGTTTGACGGTAGTGATCCCTTTTGCTTTCATGATCGTTTCCGCGCTGGTTTTCGTGATCTTCATATCCGCGATCGCCTGTAACTGAGCCGTCGTCATAGCTGCTTCGATCTTGGTAATGATCGGGTTCGCCTGCTTTTGAGCATCATTGGTCGCAGGAGTCGAGGATTGGTCTGTGGATGATGGAGTTGGCGGTACCACCGGTGTTGATTGCTTATCCGGGGTAGAGGAACTATTTCCCTGCCCTGGCATACCGCCGCCCTGTCCACCCGGCATACCGCCCTTGCCATTTCCACCACCTGGCATATTCTTCTGAGTCTCTTCTTGCAGGCTCTGCCAGAGTGTTAATAACGTGGCTGCCTGATCTGCAGTAATGGCGTTCGTTGTGCCATCCAAAGACAGCGTTCCCAGTGCAAGCTGGGTGGCGATCGAGGCAGCACCGTCGTAATTCGTGTTCAATATTTCATTGCTGGCGGTACTGGTCGAAGCAGTGCTGGTTGACAGTGGCGCTGCCGAAACATTCTGCGCACAGGCAGACAAAATCAAGGACATCGCAACAACAAGAACTAAAAGAATCTTTTTCATTTTTCCCTGCCTTATTAGATTACTTTAAATATGTGATTAATTTGAAATATCAAGAAGCCTCTTTGAAGATCAAAGAGGTGCAATGCCACTATTGAAGAATGGGCTATTGCACCTCGATCATTACCAAACCTGACTAGTTAGCAGGGGCTGCAGTTGTTGGTAGAGTCACACCTGCAAGATTTGCCAGGTATTGGACTACAGCGTTCACCAATCCCGGTTGCATCATATTGCCGCCGGCACCCTGAGCACCACCATTACCTGGTTGAGCTCCGGCTTGACCATTACCATTAGCCGGCTGTGTTCCCTGGGCGGGGGCATTACCATTCGCCTGCTGTCCATTGTTTGAGCTTCCCTGAGCAGGAGCAGTTCCACCATTTCCTTGTGGTCCGCCAGCAGTGATTCCTTTATCCTTGATTATTTGCTCAGCGCTGGTAGTCGTAATATTCAATGCGGCGATTGCAGTCAATTGATCTGAAGTCATAGCGGCTTCAATTTGTGCAACCACGGCATCCACCTGGGTGGTATCCTGGGTAGCTGCCGGAGCAGCCTGCTGGGTTGATTTTGCTGCGGCATCGGGTGTTCCCTGGGGAGCATTTCCTTGACCACCGGGCATACCACCTCCCTGACTTGGCTGGCTTAAGGATTGCAAATTCTGCCAGAGAGCCAACAACGTGGTTGCCTGTTCCTTGGTAACTGCGTTAGCAGTTCCATCCAAGCTCAACGTTCCCAAGATCAGTTGTTCTTCGACAGAAACTGCATTGTCGTAACTTGTACTCAAAGTCGAAGCAGTGGCGTTGGTGGCCTGGGTGGCAGCTACGGCTGCGGGCTGCGTGGCCTGTACAGTTGCAGTGGGAGTGGCTGAACATGCAGCCAAAGCCACAAACATAAATACCATAATTACAGTTAAACTCTTCTTCATAATAACTCCGTTTTTATTCTGTTTCTAATTTTTGCTTACAAAGGACAATTCTAATTTTCCAACAATGAGAAGGCAGGTATTTTTTGTGGATAAATGTGGAGATATTATTTCATTCAAGTGTAAAATCAACCCATGAATAAAGTTGCCTTACACCGCGCCCTGATGCACTCCCCGGTAAGCCAGATTCGCGCCTTCACCAGCATCGGTTCGACCAATGATGAAGCCCTGCAATGGATCGATGAGGATGCGCCTGATTTTGCCCTGGTGATCGCTGACCAGCAAACCAAAGGCCGCGGCCGCTTGAATCGTGCGTGGATCACCCAACCTGAAGCCTCGCTGGCTTTCAGTGTCATTTTTAGACCCACACGATCAGAACTGGCTGCCCCCAGCGCGCTTTATGCACCGCTATGCGGATTAGCCGTCTGTCAGACGCTGCGCGAAAGTTTGGGACTAAACCCAAAGATCAAATGGCCAAATGATATTTTGCTTGAGCAGCAAAAATGCTGCGGTATACTCGTAGAAGCATCGTGGACGGGCGTGCAATTAAATGGCATTGTGATGGGAATTGGCATCAACATCACGGCCCAGGCCATTCCCCCGGATGCAATCCTTCGCTTCCCGGCCACCTGGGTGGAGAAATATACCCGGCAGCCGGTAGAACGGTTCAATTTATTGGCACAGATAACCTCTGCAATGCAATTCTGGCGCAGTCATATGGACAGCCGGGAGTTCATCGAGACCTGGCAGAAACAACTGGCTTTTCGTGGAGAGACCGTCAGGATTGTACAAAATGAAAAAACCTCTATAATTGGTATAGAGGAAGGTATTGACGGCTTGGGAAACCTGGTTTTACGCGAGGTTTCCGGTAAGATAACAACCGTCGAAGTCGGTGATGTAAGCCTTCGTCTAGAGGATTAAAAAAGTGAGCAATGGGAGAAAGTCATTATGCTTGATGATCTGAGAAATTCGGCTGGAAATTCATTCACGGATGAAGAAAACACCTACGAAGAAGAAACACAGAATCAGCCACAGCCAAAAAGTTTTTTGGGGATGACTGCTCCACAGCGGTTTGTCATATCTGTTTTCTTTTTTCTAATGGTGCTGATATTAGGCGTATTTTTGCTGATCCTTTTTCAGAAAATCTATCTGTAGAAGAGACTAAAAACCGGCAGATCTCTCTGCCGGTTTGTTTTTTAACTTTCAGTTTTTTCCAGATCCACATCTACTTGCTTCAGATCTGCAGCAGAGATGCGCGCCAGAGAGGCAACCGTATCACCCTTGCCCAGGTCTTGCAGCTTGAAGCCGCGGGTGGAACGTCCGCTGGCCGAGATGACTGTGGTCTTTAAGCGCAGCATGATGCCGCCCGAGGAAATGATGGTAATCTCATCATCAGCTTGAACCACACGGGCGCCAACAATTCTGCCGATCTTGCCCAGGCTCTTTTGGTCGATGGTGGCCACACCCTGGGTAGCACGTCCTTTGATGGGATATTCTTCCAGGTTGCTGCGTTTGCCAAAGCCCTGTTCGGTGACGACCAACAGCATGCCGTTGGGTTCCACTACTTCCATGGCAGCCAGACGATCGCCTTCACGCAGCTTGATACCGGCAACACCGGCAGCCTGACGGCCCATGCTGCGGATGGCATCTTCATGGATGCGCAATGCCTGTCCTTCACGGGTGACCAGAACAATATCGTCTTTTCCGTGGGTCAGTTTTGCCCACCACAATTCATCTTTATCATCCAGGGTGATCGCGATCAAGCCGGAAGGCCTCACGCTGGCAAATTCGGATAACGACACCCGCTTCACCCGGCCGTGGATGGTAGCCATGGTCAGATAATTGTTGCCGTCAAAGTTCGGCACAGCCACTGCGGCAGTGATCCGTTCATTGTCGTCCAGTGAAAGCACATTGACGATTGGGATACCCTTATCGGTGCGGTTGGCATCCGGAATCTGGTAGGCTTTTTCAGAGTACACCTTCCCCTTATCAGAGAAGAAGAGAACGGTATGCAAGGTTCGCGCCGGCAGCATGAGAATGACCTCATCCTCGTTTCGCACGGTCTGACCCGAAACACCGCGTCCGCCTCTGCCCTGAGTTCGGTAAAGGTTGGAAGCCACGCGTTTGATGTAGCCTTTCTGGGTGAAGGTGATCAGAACCGCCTCATCCGCGACCAAGTCTTCTTCTTTCATCTCTTCATGTGTATCGCCAACAATGCGAGTACGGCGTTCATCACCGTATTTGGCTGTGAGCTGGTTCAGGTCCTCTTTGACCACGCCCAAAATCTTGGCGGGGGAAGAGAGCAGATCTTCAAGGTAAGTAATACGCGCCAAAAGTTCTTTATATTCTGCTTCGATCTTTTGCCGTTCAAGAGCAGCCAGACGGCGTAATTGCATGTCCAAAATAGCCTGCGCCTGCAAGTCGCTCAATTTGAAGCGCGTCATCAATCTTTCTTTGGCAGTATCAGCATCGGGCGATTCGCGGATGGTACGAATGACCTCGTCCAAATTCGACAGGGCAATTAACAGCCCATCCAGAATATGCGCGCGGCTTTGAGCCTTCTTTAGCTCAAACTGCGAACGGCGGGTGATGATCTCTTGCCGATGTTCAATATAAATCTGTAAGGCACGTTTTAAGGAAAGTAAATGCGGCTCACCATTCACCAGCGCAAGTAAATGCACACTAAAAGTGGATTGCAGCGCCGTGTATTTGTAGAGTTGATTCAGTACCTGTTTGGGCTGTGCTCCCCGGCGTAACTCGATGACGATACTCATACCGCGGCGGTCAGATTCATCGCGGAGATCGGAGATTGCATCCATTTTACCTTCACGCGCCAGCTCCGCAATGCGTTCGATCAGGGTCGTTTTGTTGACCTGATAAGGAATCTCAGTAATGACGATCTGATAGCGATTGCCCTTCATTTCTTCGATGTGAGCCATCCCGCGCACGATCAGCCGTCCGCGCCCGGTAGAATAGGCCTGCAAAATATTATCTTTGCCAACGATAATACCACCAGTAGGGAAATCTGGCCCTTGCACGAATTTCATTAACTCTTCGGCTGAAACTTCGTCAATAGTTTCGTAATGATCGATCAGGTAGTCAATGGCTCCGGTGATCTCACGCAAATTATGCGGAGGGATACTGGTGGCCATACCCACAGCGATGCCGGAAGAACCATTCAATAACAAGTTCGGCATGCGGGAGGGTAGAACCTCAGGCTCCTGCAATGAACCATCAAAATTATCCACAAAGTTGACTGTATTCTTATCCAGATCAGCCAACATCTCTTCAGCGTTGTTGGATAGACGAGCCTCGGTATACCGCATGGCTGCGGGGGCGTCCCCATCGATGGAGCCAAAGTTTCCCTGGCCATCCACCAACATGTAACGCATGGAAAAATCCTGTGCCATACGCGCCATGGATTCGTAAACAGCAGAATCACCATGAGGGTGATATTTGCCCAATACTTCACCAACGATACGCGCGGATTTTTTGTAAGCACTGTTGGCGTGAATTCCCATATCCGACATTGCATAAAGAATACGGCGGTGAACCGGTTTGAGGCCGTCGCGCGCATCAGGTAAAGCACGCGAAACGATCACGCTCATGGCGTAATCGAGATATGCCGTCCGCATTTGCTCATCAATATCGACCTGTTTCACA
>PMIV01000013.1 GCA_003158355.1 Anaerolineaceae bacterium | reverse complement strand
ACACAGGGGGAATTCCCCCTGTGTACATACCATTTTTGAATTAGAATTCTGAATCTCCGCCACCGCCATAATCTTCATCGGTTCCAAAGCCGGCAGACGCTAGGGCAGAGCCTTCGTCACCGTCCATTGGGCAGTCGTTCCCGATTTGGCTATCGTCCACCGAGATAAGATCAGCGACTACCTGAGTATTTTCGGTAATATCACGGACAACCTGTGGCCATGAAAGAATATCTTCACTGCCCAAATATTCTTTGATTTTTTGGACCAGGCTGAGAATATCTTCGTCGCTCAAACGATCAGCGGTTAGGCCATACTCAGCCAGGGTATTGCCAACCTTTTCGGCAATTTGACCGTAAGTAATGGCAATGGCCGGCTGTTTCATGTCGATACCGTTTTGAGCGAGTATTTTACTCACTTCAAACAAAGCTTCTAATTGATTTTGATCTTTATCGCCTGCAAAAATTTTGAACATTGTGTTTCCTCCTTGTGAAGTTATTGTTATGAAGAAATCAGACCGGATAATTTCAGGCTTTTGTAATTGTTGGGCGAGCCAATGATGATATGGTCTGCAACACCGATATCAATTAGCTTGCCAGCATCAATCATTGCCTTTGTAAGCGAAATATCTTCTGTAGATGGAGAAGGGTCACCAGATGGGTGGTTGTGAAAGACGATAATAGAATCAGCATTCTGTTGGATTGCCGGCTTGAAGATTTCGCCAATCCTAACTTGAGCCGAGTTCAGACTACCGTGATACACCTCCACCACACCAATCTCTTGATTCCTTGAGTCCATTAGCAATACCATAAGGTATTCTTGCGTTTTATGAACCAAATATGGCATCAAGATATTGACCGCTTCTTGCGGGTTGGTGATTTTTGGTCTTTTTTCAACGGGCTGAAATAGTTTTCGTCCTATTTCCAGCGAGGCCTTAAGCCTGAGTGCGGTAGTTCTGCTTATCCCTTTTACACTACATATCTCAGTTACATGAGCCAGATCGATTTTTTGAATTGTTCCAAATTGTTCCAATAAATTATTGGCGACAATTATGGATTTTTCTCCACCAATGATTACCGAAAGCAGTTCGCCTACCGTACAAGCATCTGCTTTCGTTTCTAAACGGTAGTTGGGTTGTTCCCTTACCGCTTTTTTTGGAGCACGTTGTATGGGGTAAATCCCTTGAAACAAAGTCAATTCTTCTGCTTCCATATGTTCCTCCTTGTCGATCTATATTTAGACAGCACACCTTTTTTGGGGGTGTGCTGTCTTTTGGTGGTGCTTACTTGTTGATTACATGGCCGGGTCATACCCGGTTTCCCGGTAAGCCTTTTCTGAGGCTTCCTGACATTCCTGCCAGGTCGTCAATTGGTCCCTCTTCACTCCCGGATAGTTGTCTTCCGGTACTGGATAAAAGAGATAGGGACGCTTGGCCATGTTTTCCTGAATCTTTTTTGCTTTTGCTTGAAAAAAATGCTTCTTTCCACCTTTTTTACATTGCCAACCAGGTTCGTGAGTGTACTTTCCATCCAAAGAACGGTCTGGAGTAATCTCACTCCCACAGATAGGGCAGGGGGGAAGCGGATCAGGAGCTCGTCTTCCACCATTCCGTAGATAAATTTCTACTTCTTTGATGGCAACGCAGTCCTTCTCGCCGCAAGAGCAAGTTCGATTCTTTGATACCAGGTGATCTTCTTTGAGGTTGTCTTGGAAAAGCACCCGGTAGGCATTGCCTTCTACGCGAACAAAGGTATTAGCCATAGATTCGTTCCTCCTTGTCTATATGAGCTCGCCGGCGATCTCTGCTTCGCTGCTTGCTCTCAGCTTTGGTTTCCACGCCGTACTTTTTAGGTTGCGGTTTTTTGAAACTGTTCTGTGAAAATCTTTCTGCTGATCTTTCCATAATGCATCTCCTTGTGTGTTTGACTTGTTTTTCTGTTGAGGGTTTTAGGCTATGTTTGGTGTTGCCCTCTATGTTTAAGTCGATCTACTGTTTTCGTAGAAACGGCCCAAGGCGGCGCGTATGGAGTTGGACCATACTGGATCTGGTAATTTACCTGATAAGCAACCCTTGCTCAATCACGCCATAAGTAAAACAGGGTTGGTTGGCAACCCTGTTTTTTTGAAACTATGTTCAGTTTTCTGAAGTGGGGGAGTGGATTATGATGCCGGCTGCGGTTTACCCAATGTAGGCATAAGAAGAAAATGCCAGCCTGTCTCTTCTTTGCTTTCAAAGACCGCAGGGGTATGTTTGGATTTCAATCCGATTGAGATTTCACCTTCAATTTGTATTGGCAGATATGTCCCATCGAATTCGATCTGAAGATTCCCATCTCCGAAGAATTCAGGTGTCAAAGAAATTTTCGACCTACCTAAATCGCTATCGGATTCCACGTTTGTTCTCTCTTTGGTCACATCCAGGGTGATATAGGGTTTCTTTTTTTCGTTTCCGGCTGCAAGGATCTTAGCTGCCTTAACTGCGTTCTGAAACCCTGTAAGGAAAGTGATTTTAGTAGTAGGTTTATTGTTCTGCTCCAAAAGAGACTTCCAATCTGGAAACTTGCCTTGAACCAATACCGAGATTAGGTATCCATTTTCCCATTCGATCATCATCTTATGATCAGAGCTCAGGCCGAGTTTAAAATCTCCTGTGATCTTGGAGAAGATGACAGCCATATTTCCAGCCGTTTTGAATGGTATTATGAATTCCTTTTCGTAAGATTTGCGAGAAACCTGAGACCAGTTCACTTCAGATTCGAATATTGAAATCCTGAATCCATCAGTTCCCACCAGGACCATATTCTTTTCGTCTTTCATTTCTACCTGAACGCCGTTGAGCGCTGGACGGGAATCACTCCTATCACATGCAAAAACTACCATGTTCAAAGCGTGAGCCAATCTCTCGCACGGCATTTGGGTTTCGTATGTAGTGATTTTCGCTGAAACGGGGAAATCTCCAGCGATCTCCTGCAGGGCGGTTTTCCCTTCGGAGCTCTTGACTACGAGATGGTCCTTATCAAGACCGAGCAGCACTTCGTCCCCACCGACCCCTTTGATCGTGTCGATCAACAGCCGGCCGGGAAGGATGTATGCCGCATTTTCTTCATTCCCCTCAAGAGGAAGTGGAAGATTGATAAATGCTTCCATATTGAAAGCTTGTATTTCCAGCTTATTTACCGAAAATACCAGATTCAATATTGCTACTTTTCCTA
>PMIV01000148.1:14712-19305 GCA_003158355.1 Anaerolineaceae bacterium | reverse complement strand
CGGCAACATGGAAGGCAAAGAAGTGCGCTTTGGCATTGCCCGTTCCTCGCTCTTCGCCACAACAACCACCGTCACCTCTACTGGCGCAGTCGATAGCATGCACGATTCTTATACTCCTTTGGGCGGACTTATCACGCTCTTGATGATGCAGCTTGGAGAAGTAGTATTGGGTGGTGATGGTTCCGGATTATACGGCATGCTGATTTTCGTCATCGTGGCTGTCTTTGTCGCCGGTCTAATGGTGGGGCGTACACCTGAATATTTGGGTAAAAAGATAGAGCCCTTCGAGATGAAAATGGCTGCCTTGCTAATCCTCATCATGCCGATAGTTGTTTTAGGCCTGACCGCGTTGGCTTCCGTTACTGCAGCCGGGCAGGCAGGAGTTTCCAATCCCGGACCGCATGGGTTCAGTCAAATTCTCTACGCTTTTACCTCGCAGGCCAACAACAATGGCAGTGCTTTTGCCGGGCTTTCGGGAAACACTAATTTTTACAACTTCTTTGGCGTGTTAGCAATGCTGGTCGGCCGTTTTTGGCTTGCCATCCCTACCCTGGCGCTAGCCGGTTCGTTGGCTGCCAAGAAGAAAGCAACCGCAGGTGTCGGCACGCTTTCGACAACTTCTGCATTATTCATTGTCTGGCTAATTGCCATTATTCTTGTGGTGGGTGCGTTGAATTTCGTCCCCGCCCTGGCACTAGGCCCGGNNGGTGCGCAACCCGGTCATGTTCGTAGTTGAAGTTGGCAGTGTCTTAACTACCGGCCTATGGATCCAAACCCTCACAGGCAAAGGCGAAGCCTCACCCTGGTTTGTCGGTTCCATTTGCCTGTGGCTATGGTTTACAGTACTATTCGCAAACTTTTCAGAAGCATTGGCTGAAGGACGCGGCAAAGCCCAGGCTGAAGCACTACGGAAAACCCGTAAAGACACCAATGCTAAAAAAATATCCCATCTCCCCGCCAAAGGGGAACGCCCCGGCAAATATACGATTGCTTCATCAGCAACCTTACGGCAGGGTGATCTTTTCCTTGTCGAGGCCGGAGATATACTGGCAGCCGATGGGGAGATCGTGGATGGTATTGCATCGGTGGATGAATCGGCTGTGACCGGCGAATCCGCTCCGGTCATCCGCGAATCTGGCGGCGACCGCAGCGCAGTCACCGGGGGAACACGTATCCTTTCGGATTGGCTGGTTGTAAGAGTTTCCGCTAACCCAGGTGAAGGCTTTCTCGACCGCATGATCAGCCTGGTTGAAGGCGCCAAACGCCAAAAGACCCCCAACGAGATTGCCTTGAGCATTTTGCTCGCTTCGTTCACAATCATTTTCTTGATGGTGTGTATTACCCTTCTGCCCTTCTCGTTATACAGCATTCACGCTGCCGGACAGGGCACGCCCATCACTATCACAGTATTGGTAGCCTTACTGGTGTGCCTCATCCCCACAACCATCGGCGGCTTGCTTTCCGCTATCGGTATTGCGGGCATGGACCGCCTGATCCAGCGCAACGTAATCGCCCTCTCCGGGCGGGCAGTCGAAGCCGCAGGAGATGTGGATGTGTTGATGCTGGATAAGACCGGCACCATTACCCTGGGTAACCGTCAGGCAGTCGAGTTTATCCCGGTCGGCGACATTTCACCAGATGACCTCGCTGAAGCCGCTCAACTTTCATCGCTTGCAGATGAAACTCCTGAGGGCCGCTCCATTGTTGTTCTGGCTAAAGAAAAGTTTGGCCTGCGCGGACGCACATTAACTCCTACCGCATCTGCACCTGAGGGGATGAGCTTTATTCCCTTCACTGCACAAACCCGCATGAGCGGTGTGGATTATGACGGTATACATATTCGTAAAGGTTCTCCTGATGCAATGTTCGAATATCTATTGAATAATGATTCGACCGCTTCACCTGAACTGCACCAGATCGTAGATACCATTGCACGCAGCGGCGGAACTCCATTGGTGGTGGTGCGCAACTCTACTGCATTGGGCGTTATTCACCTCAAAGATATCGTCAAAGGCGGGCTAAAGGACCGGTTTGCGCAAATGCGCCGCATGGGCATCAAGACGGTGATGATCACCGGTGATAACCCGCTTACCGCTGCGGCAATTGCCGCTGAAGCCGGTGTGGATGATTTTCTGGCACAGGCTACTCCCGAGAAAAAACTCTCGCTCATTCGCCAATATCAGAATTCCGGTAAACTGGTGGCCATGACAGGCGACGGCACGAATGATGCGCCGGCTCTGGCCCAGGCAGATGTGGCTGTTGCCATGAACACTGGTACACAACCTGCCCGTGAGGCTGCCAATATGGTGGATCTGGATAGCAACCCGACCAAGTTGATCGAGATCGTCGAGATCGGNNATCGGCAAACAGCTGCTCATGACGCGCGGTTCGCTGACAACATTCAGCATCGCCAATGATGTTTCCAAATACTTTGCCATTATCCCGGCTGCATTCGCTTCCACCTATCCGCAGCTGCAGGTGCTCAACTTTATGCACCTCACCTCGCCCGAAAGCGCCATCCTTTCAGCCGTGATATTCAATGCCCTCATCATCATCGCCTTGATCCCACTGGCCCTGAAGGGTGTTCCCTACCGTGCTGTAGGGGCTGCTCAATTGCTGCGTGACAATCTGCTGATCTATGGTCTGGGGGGGCTGATTGCTCCGTTTATCGGCATCAAATTAATTGATATGCTCATGACCGCCACTGGTTTGGTACATTAATATCGAATCGAAAAGAGAAAAAATGAAACTCATTTATCGCTTTACTCGATGGGGACCGCTTTACTTTCTGGTGGTTGTAATGATCGCTGTATGTTTCTGGGAAAACAGTTTACCTATATTGCCGAATGACCTAACGCTGCTTTTAATCGGAACTTTGATTGTTTTTGGCATTTTACTGAATAGCTGGATCAGCCACAATGAAACAAATTTCTTGGTTTCACAAACTTTCCTGAATCAATTGGAAAAAGGGTCAAAAGAAATCGACCCGACCTTAGGGAAACTAGATCGATCGGAGAAAATAAAATGAAGAAGCAGTTGAAACCTGCATTAGTGCTTTTAGTCGTTTTTACAATTATTACTGGTATTCTCTACCCCACTTTAATCACTGGCCTGGCACAATTGATCTTTCCACACCAGGCCAATGGCAGTTTGATCGTACAGAATGGGCAAGTGGTTGGTTCTGAGTTGATCGGCCAGCAATTTGACCAACCCAAATATTTCTGGGGGCGCATATCGGATACAAGTGGTGTAGCCTATAATGCCTCCGCTTCAGGCGGATCGAACTATAGTGTGCTTAACCCGGCCCTTCAAGCTCAGGTAGAAACCCGTCTGGCTGCGCTCAAAGCGGCTGACCCGCAGAATACGCTGCCGGTGCCTGCAGACCTGGTGACAGCTTCTGGCAGCGGACTCGACCCCGATATCAGTATTGCGGCAGCCCAGTACCAGGCTGCACGTGTGGCCAAAGTTCGCAATATCAGCCTGGACCAGGTCAACGCGCTGATCAGCCAAAATACCCGCGGACGCATTCTGGGATTTCTGGGTGAAAAAAGAGTCAACGTTTTAAAGTTGAATCTGGCACTGGATAAGATACAATAAGAACATGGTCCCAGATTATAAACGTCCTGATCCTGATGAATTGCTGGCTCGCATCCAGTCTGAAGAAGCAAGCGCCAAGCGCGGTAAGTTAAAGATCTTCCTGGGCTATGTAGCCGGAGTCGGCAAGACCTACGCCATGCTCGAAGCTGCCCATCAACGCCACGAGGAGGGAGTGGACGTTGTGGTCGGCTTTGTAGAAACGCATGGACGGAAAGAAACTGAATCGCTTTTACCAGGGCTGGAGATCTTGCCGCGGCGCGAGGTGGATTACCGCGGCACTACCCTGACCGAGATGGATATCGATGCGGTTCTTGCTCGCAAGCCGCAGTTGGTATTGGTCGATGAACTGGCGCATACCAATGTTCCCGGATCGCGGCATCCAAAACGATACCAGGATGTCGAAGAAATCCTCAATGCTGGTATTAATGTCTATTCCACCGTAAACATTCAACATCTTGAAAGTCTTTCTGATGTAGTACTGCAAATCACCGGCGTTACCGTACGCGAAAAGATTCCGGACCGGCTCGTGGATGAAGCCGATGAAATTGAATTGATTGACCTTCCCACGGACGAACTGCTCAAACGATTGCGGGACGGAAAAGTCTACATTTCTGACCAGGCCATGCGTGCGCTCGAGAAATTCTTCCGCAAAGGCAACCTTACTGCTTTACGTGAACTCTCTATGCGCCGCGCCGCTGACCGAGTCGACAATCAAATGTTAAATTATATGCATTCCGAATCCATCCCCGGCCCCTGGCCCGCCGCGGAGAGGATCATGGTGTGCATCAGTTCTCACCCGATGGGAGAAAAGCTCATCCGTTCGGGGCGGCGTCTGGCAGATGACCTGAATGCGGAATGGTATGTACTCTTTGTTGAGACACCGCAGCATATGCACATGGCGTTGGAAAACCGTGTTAGAGTGCAGCGTTTCTTAGCTTTGGCTGAAGAATTAGGAGCCAAAGTAGCCAGTATTTCAGGGGAATCTGTAGCTGAAAC
>PMIV01000148.1:6353-14662 GCA_003158355.1 Anaerolineaceae bacterium | reverse complement strand
CCTCTTTGGCGTTATGCAGTCAGTATAGTTCTGGTAGCCCTGGTCACATTAATGGGAATACCATTAAAGCATTTATTGGACCCGACCAATCTGGTGATGGTTTACCTGTTGGCAGTGGTTATTTCTGCGGTTTATCTGGGAAGGGGTCCGGCAATTCTGGCTTCGTTTGCCAGCGTTTTGGCATTCGATTTTTTCTTCATCAATCCAATATTCACGTTTACAGTCAACGACACGCAATACCTGCTCACCTTTATAGGGCTGCTGGCAGTTGGCCTCATCATTAGCAGCTCCGCTGCACTGCTGCGTGATCAGGTGGATATCATGCGCCGTAAAGACCGTCAATCTCAATCACTGCTTGATTTGAGCCGTGAACTCACCGCAGCTATTTCTCTTGAACAGGTGCTCGAAATTGCCATCCGCAGCAGCGCTTCTTTTTTAAATCGAGAGAGTGTTATTTTATTACCCAAAAACGGCGGATTGGAAGTCAGCTTAGCCTCGCCTGGTTTTGTAGTAGATGAAAATGAGCTGGCTGTGGCAGAATGGGCCTATAAGCATTCCCGTCCCGCCGGCCATGGCACTGACACCCTGCCTGCAGCTTCACTTCGCTTTGTTCCACTTTTAACAGCCAATGCCAAAAATCCGGTTGGCGTTCTGGGGGTCAAACCTAACAGCGCTGAAGAACTGCTCACCAACGACCAACGCATGCAATTGGAAGGTCTGGCCAACCTGACTGCCCTCGCTCTGGAACGTGCCATACTGGCAAAAACTGCCGCACAAAGCGAAATGCTGCAAAATACCGAGAAGCTGCAATCTGCCCTGCTGAATTCGATTTCTCACGAACTGCGTACTCCCTTAGCCTCGATCACTGGAGTCATCACCTCGCTGAGTGAATCTGAAAAGGCACATCAACCATCACACAAACTTGACCCAGCCACCCGAATTGAACTTCTGGATTCCGCTGCAGGTCAAGCCCATCAATTGAACCGTCTGGTGGAGAATCTACTGAACATGACCCGTTTGGAAGCAGGCAGCGTACATCTTAACCTGGAACCCTGCGACCTTCAGGACTTAATCGGAACTGTATTGCAACAATTTACAACCCGTCTTAAAGATCACCCGCTTCAGTTGGAAATTCCCAATGATTTACCTTTGGTCACCTGTGATGCGGTTCTCATTGCTCAAGTCATCACCAATATTCTGGACAACGCCTGCAAATACTCCAAAGACGGCACCCCTATCACACTGGGAGTCGTCAGCCACTCAAAAACCATTGAAGTTTTTATTTGTGATGCCGGCGAAGGTTTGGAAGAAGAAGAACTCGAAAAAGTCTTTGCCAAGTTTTATCGTGGAGCTCACCATAAGAATACAAATGGTACCGGTCTGGGGCTTTCAATTTGCAAAGGGATCGTTGAAGCTCACGGTGGCTGGATAAAAGCCTCCCTCAATCCTGACCGGGGTGTCACTTTCCGCTTTAGTCTACCCTTGAATCCAAAAAAGGAAGAACTAGATGAGTGATTCTTCGCGCAAAATTTTGATCGTCGACGATGAACCTGAGATCAGACGATTCTTGCGTGCCTCATTTAAACTATACCACCATGAAATTCTCGAAGCAGAAACAGGAACAGAAGCACTCGATAAAACCTATCAAGAAAAACCTGATCTGGTCATTCTCGACTTGGGTCTGCCTGACGTTGATGGAGTGGAAGTCACCCAACAGATTCGCGAGATGAGCACTGTACCCATCATTATCCTTTCAGTCCGNNCTGACCAAACCCTTTAGCATGGGTGAATTATTGGCGCGCGTTCGTGTGGTCCTGCGCAGAAATGAACCTCAGCTTTCCAAAACATTGTTAAAATCCGGTAGCCTTTTGATGGATATTCCGCGCCACCGCGTCACTCTGGCTGAGAAAGAAATTGCCTTGACGCCTACTGAATTCGACATACTGGCTGTGCTGATGCAAAACCAGGGGGTTGTGGTCACCCACCACCAATTGATCCATCAAGTTTGGGGCAGCTTTTACGAAGATGAATCCCGGTTGCTGCGTGTTAACATCAGCAACCTGCGCCGCAAGATCGAAACGGATCCTAACCGCCCCAATTACATCCTCACCGAGTTGGGCGTAGGCTATCGTTTCCGTGATAGCGATGAGGAGTGAGGGAAATTATTTGCAGGGCTTCTGATTTAAATTTGCTTACAATCTGATTTTACTCACGGATTAAGACCTTCCGATCCGGTCGGGGGATTGTTCCCATCACCAAACTGCAAACGCCCATTTCTGGGCGTTTGCAGTTACTGACCTATTCACATTTTCGACCTGTTGTTTAAGTTAATTTTTAAATCTTTTTAGCAGACCTTACAATTGATAATAGTTTGAGGATATTTATTTATCCAAACTGACCACTTCCAAATTCAACTGATAACTGCGGCTTTCGTCTGGTTGAAGGAAAGGCAGCCCTCCCTGTTTGAGAGTCGCGTTTTGACCCCCAAGGCCATTGCAGTTTGCCGGTTCAATCCCGATCACATAAAGACCCTCACCCATCATCTTCCATTCCATCAGGTAGGGTAAGTTGGTCGTATCATATGACCAGCGCAGCCCCAAGCCTATCTGCAGGTTGTTCAAATCCACCCTGGCAATACCCAGTTCATTTGCTTTGGGTGAATGGATGAACACTTGCTCCTGGAAACCGGGTGTGGGAGCCTGAAAATGATCCCAGTTCTTTATTCCTTTTTGAGCATCCTCATTGCGTGCCAGTACTTCTTTGGAATCGATGGTTAATTGGGTGGTTTCATCAGCCACCGGAAAACCCACGTTGAAATGATAGAGAAGCATGTGTGGGGTAGACTCAAAACCCTCGTTTGTGACTTCATCATGGATCGAAATTTGATTCGAGCCCAATTTAGTGGTGATTCGGCGGCGTAAGACCAGGTTCTCGCCAAATACCGCTGCTTGCCGGACTTCGCCGGAGATTTCCAAAATATAATCCTCGCTGCTCCAATACGTACGGTAATTCACCTGGGAAGCGGGAAGGTTGCTGATGCGCCCGTGCAGGCCAATTTCGGTTCCATTCTCTTCAGACGGCGACCCAAATTGATTTAACCCACAGGTAGCCAGCATCCCGCCCGAAAAAGAGCGCAGCCAACCCAGATCCTTCGGTTCATAAAACGCAGGGGCAACATCTCCAGCCTGAGAACGCCAGCACATCGGTATTCCTTTATAATCGCAGGCAGAGATATCCAAAGCCCGGTCAGCATTTACTTGAAAACGTAAACCAGTTCCGGTCCAAACATCCAACACCCGGCAACCCCGGCCTTTGCCGTCACTCAATTCAGAAAGGCGAATGCCGGCCAGTTGACTCATGCTGCCTACCCGGCGCTGCAGTTCTGCTCGACTCCAATTTCGATTATAAAGTGAAACCATAATTACTTCCCTTCTACGCCAGGTTTGTTGTTTCTTTGGATAGAGAACGTAAATAATCAGACATCAATGGCCACATACGTTTATAGTAATCATATCGCGTTTGATAAAGCTTATGTTGGTTCAGGTTGGGTTCGAAAGTGCGCTCAATTCTGATCATAGCATCGACCCCTTCGGTATAATCCGCGAATATGCCGGACCCGACCCCGGCAATAATGGCAGCTCCTAAAGCACCGGCTTCTGTAATGACTGGCCTGAGAAATGGCTGTCCAAAAATATCCGCGCAGGTTTGGATCCAAACGTCAGATTTACTGCCACCGCCAACCACACGGTAGTTTTCCGTTTTTATGCCCGTTGCCGGCAGAGAATCAACCACTTCTTTGAGGTAGAAAGCAATCCCTTCGATGATCCCTTTAAGAATCTCACCGCGCTGTGTTTCGAGACGCAACCCCACCATTACGCCAGAAGAATCCGTGATGAAATCAGGCGTGCCGGTATTGGAAAAATGAGGAAGCACCAAAATCCTACTCGGTTTTTCTGGAAGCTCTTCCAATAATTTTGGATAAATGGAATGACCTTCTTTAATCGCCCGATGATACTCTTCTGCGGCAAACGTGTCTCGGTACCATTTGACCAGGGAGCCGCCCTGATTATAAATAAAGCAAGCAAAACGGTCTGGGACAGCATGGTGTTCTGTATTTAATCCGCGTTCAAGCATTAAATTCGGGTCTGGTGGGGTCGAAAAAACTGGAGTGATACAATGATAAGTTCCCATGCCGTAGACCGCACTGCCGGGGTCGATCACGCCGCAGCCAACAGCATTGGCGCACTGATCGTGCGCCCCACTGATAATCTGCACACCATCGGGNNGAGGGTACCGTCTCCGGTAATTTGGAACGATCAAGCCCGGCAATTCTTAGTAATTCATCTGACCAATCGCCTTTATTGATATCGAACAGCAAAGTACGGTTGGCCAGTGAATAATCGACCTTCGGATCCGCTCCCAACATGAAACTGATGAAATCACCCCAAAACAGGAATTTGTAGGCTTTCGCATAAAGCTCAGGTTGATATTTACAGATCCATTTGAGCTTGGTTAAAGTATATAAATTCCCCAGAGGGTTGCCGTTGATCGCATACAGGTATTGATCAGAAAGTTCTTCTGCCAACCCGGCTAAGAATTCCTCACCGCGCGCGTCAAAGTTTAATAAGGAAGGCCCCAAAATCTTTCGATCCGCAGTCACCGGGACGACTGATTCGCCCAATGAGGAAACCGACAGCGCCCCGATCTGTACATCCGGGATGGCTGAGGTCACTTCTTTTATCGTATCTTTTACATCATTCCAAACCGATGCAGAATCGAGCTGTGCCCAGCCCGGTTGAGAGAATTGAATGTCATATTCCCGGTACGCGGAGGCCAATATTTTCCCTTTTAGAGAAAACACGGCTGTTTTGCAGCCCGTTGTGCCAACATCAATTCCCATTAAATTCATTTTTCCTCCACTGCCAACAGTGCGTAGATATCCTTCAGACCAAAATAGTCGCTGATTAACCAACTGGTGCGTTCATAAACCGCTTTTTGCGCAGCCACTGTATTATTTGACTCTTTCAACGCGGTTTCATATGCCTGGCGAATTTCTGTGCCAATATTGATCTTGACGATGCCTTTTTTGAAGGAAGCCAGTACAGTTTCTTTGGGGATCCCTGACCCGCCGTGCAGCACCAAGGGAATGGAAGTCGCTTTAGCAAGTTTCTCCAAATGAGCCAGGTCCAAACGGGCAGCCAGTTTCTTTTGATCTTTATAGCTGCCTGAGATCGCTCCGTGAATGTTGCCGATCGCCACAGATAACCAGTCACAGCCGGTCTCGTGCACAAAGCGGCGCGCTTCGTCGACATTGGTGAATCCCTTCCCTGAAGCAAATAATTCATCATATGGGGGTAAGGGGCCAGATTCATGCCCCAATACTGCCCCCAACTCAGCTTCAACAGGGATCCTGGCTAGGTGAGCCAGATCTGCCACACTGAATGTGGCGGCAATATTTTCCTCCAGAGAAAGTCGTGAACCATCCACCATTACAGAATGATAACCCAAATCAATGGCACGCTGAATGAGATTGAGATAGTCCACCCGTTTCCCATCTTCGTCAATCACGGGGATATGGTCAAGGTGCAGCCGCACATGCTCGGGATTCTGCCAGCGAAAGAACTCTTTGGCCACAGCTTCTGGGCTTTGCGCTTCGAACTTGAGCCACTCCAGACGTGCAGTTTCAATTAGAGCAAAGCTGTTCTGATCTACCACGGCCTGGATGACCGGTTCCACCATGGGCAGGTAAGGCACATTGAAAGCCGGAATTGCCAGTCCAGATTTCGCAATAATTTTTACGATCTCATTAAGAGTCAACATTTTTACCTATTGGGGCAGTTCAACATCGAACCCAAGATATTTTTCCAAGGCTTCTTTGACCGGAGCGCAATATTTGCCAGTGGTTACGCCAACATGATGGCGGTAGCCGTTATTGCCCACATACTGCAGAACATCCTGCAAATTCTGAATCTCGGCAACCCCTGCGGCACCAAAGAAATTGCCCGGGATCGGGTCGTTGGTAAAGCGTCCTTCGCCCAAATAGGCCTTTACCCGGCCGGATTCGGTGATCATGCTGCCGAAGGTCATTTCAGTCGGAGAGATGCGGCCAACAACACAGCCGAAGCTGTTATTTTTCCCGACTGAGTTGGCTAATATCAGATGGTCAGAAACATGTCCTTTATCTGTCATCAAAGATTGGGGTACTGGGCCGCAGTGGAACAGGATACATTTATCCTCTTCCTCTCCGTAGTTGTTGTTCCAATCCAATATCGCCGCCGGACTTCCGGATGCGAACGTCAACGCAGACATCATGACCGCGTTGCTGATATCCACTTCACAGGCGGCCGATTTGCCGGTGTTATTCAATAAGCCCATTAATACACAGGGTGAAACTCCCAATTGCTGCTGCAATTCCATCCAACAGCGGATCGCAATGGCATCCAATTGATATTCATCGATGATCTCATCGATGACAACGCCCAGGCGGGAGATATTTTCGAGGGCTGTTTCTGGCACGCCCTCCCAGGAGGTATATTCGCGCAGAACCGCAGTTTTCTCTTTGAGCGATTTGCTGTTGGCAGCCATGGATTTGGCTCGGAAAATGACATCTGCAAGGTCAAAGGTCTCTACAGTGACGCCCACACGTTCCAAAGCGACTTCATCCACGCGCACAGTTTTGAAGGGAGTTGTCCTCGCGCCAATAGCGCCAACCGAAAGGTGCTGAAACCCCTTGACCACACGGCACAGTCTGTCAAAATGGTCGAGGTTGGCTTTGAAAAGGTCGCTCGATGGACTGACCACATGCGGTTTGAGTGCAGTGAATTTCACTCCGTGTTGGTGGAAAATATCCATTATCGAAACTTTGCCGCAGAAAGCGTCGCGGCGCAACTCGGGTGACATGCGATCAAAATCATCAGGGTAACCCTGAATGAGAATGGGAACCCCGGCTTTTTTCAAAGCGGTCACAGCCCCATTTTCATCGCCAAAGTTAGGCAAACACAAAATTACACCATCAAATTTGCCTTCATTTTCTTTTAGAAAATTCGCGAACAAGCCTCCTTCACGCGTGGTTTCGACTGCCCCATAACGCGTGGTCGATTCATCCATCATAATGAACTCATGCCCTGCCGCTTTCAACACTTTGGGGAGTTCTGCACGGGCTTCAGTCTGTAAAGACGCCGGGAAAAAACCGCGGTTTCCAAAGAACAAGGCAAATCTGGATTTCTGTGTCATTTTTTCTCCTGAAGTTTTTTCGGGGATCTCTCCCCGTCGAATGAATGAGATTCCTTTAGCCTATTTCAATACGATCTAGGTACAATTAATGATTGGCTGCTTTACCGGTACTACCAAATATCTCCATTTGCTCCGCAACTACGGCTGCTACACTTTCTTTTACTTCCTTCATCATCATAGGATAGTCGTTGTACTGCGTTCCAATTCTTTGAACGTAGCTGGTGGTTGTTTGAATGGCAGCTTCAGACATCCCCGTAAAGAAGTTGATCTTGGCAATACCCAGAGAAATCGCGTTTCTAAAATCTGCAGCAGAGATCCCCGAACCGCCGTGCAGCACCAGAGGAACTGCAACCGCATCACGGATCGCTTTTAGCCGCTGGAAATCCAGGTCGGGTTCACCTTTATATTTGCCATGCGAATTACCGATGGCCACGGCCAGGGCATCCACCCCGGTCTGCCTGGCGAATTCCTTTGCCTGCACCACATCCGTATACTTGGAGGGGTCAGCTTTCCCGACCAGGCCGCCTCCTTCTGCTCCTCCGACTGCGCCAAGTTCCCCTTCCACTGAAATATTCACCGCATGGCACATCTTCACGACTTCACGCGTTTGTTTGACATTTTCATCAAAATCCAGGTGTGACCCGTCAAACATAATGGATGTAAACCCATTGGCAATCGCACGCTCAATGGCTTCCATGGTCAACCCGTGATCCAGGTTGAGAACCATATCAAAGTGTTCTTCGCGGGCAATTTCTTTAACGACCGGGACAATATGCTCCAGGTTGACAAACGGGAAATGGACTTCGGCGATATTCAAGATCACCGGAGAATTTTTTCGGTGAGCGGCAAGAACAATCGCTTCCAGAAACTCCAGGTCAATGATGTTAAACGCACCGACAGCATATCCTTCCCGATATGCTGTATCCAGAACTTCCTTCAAGGTTACTAACGGCATGGTATACCTCTGAAAAATGGAATATATTCAATTTGATTAAAACGTTTTAATTGCTATAATAGTTATAGTTAAAACGATTTAATTTGTCAAGTACCAAATTCAGGGAATTCTTTATGAAAAT
>PMIV01000148.1:0-6271 GCA_003158355.1 Anaerolineaceae bacterium | reverse complement strand
TATTCATCGGCATTGACTGGAATTCAAAGAAGAGCCAACGAACTGGGTTATTCGATCATGCTCAATTTTGTGGAGGGTTCAACCAACAAAGAGATCATTGCCTCACTTGATCAAATTCGTGCCCGCAGATCAGATGGCATCATTTGGACCATTCATGAAATTGATGGCAATCGAAGCTGGGTGAAAAACATTCAATCAGGCAATTACCCCCCCATTATTTTTCTGCACATGCACCCTGACTCCTCTTTAAATGTGATCTCAATTGATAACATCACCGGCGCTTCAATGGCGGTAAACCACCTGATCGCGCAGGGTGCCAAAAAAATCGGCATCATCACCGGTCCATTGGCCTGGTGGGAATCGCAAGACCGGCTGGAAGGATGGAGATCAACTCTTCAGGCAGCCGGGTTGGAATTTGATACTTCATTGACCGTGGAGGGAAACTGGCTGGCGGAAAGCGGTCAAAAAGGGATGGGCGTTCTATTACAGCGCCATCCGGATCTCGATGCAGTTTTTGCCTGCAATGACAGTATGGCCCTGGGAGCGCTTTATACAGCACGTTCTCTTGGCCTCTCCGTCCCCGATAACCTTCTCCTCGTCGGTTATGATGACATCCCGGAATCCGCTTCGTATTGGCCTCCACTTACCTCTGTTCACCAGGATCTGCAACAATCAGGTCAAAACGCCGTCGAGGCGCTGCATCAGATCATCGAAGCCGACGGCGAGGAAAAGCTCTCTCCCACCCAACAAATATTGCAGCCGCGCCTGATCGTCCGCGGCAGTTCAACGCGNNAATCCTCAGGGAGTTCCCCAGGCTTTAACTGAGAAATTGAGCGATTTTTTGCAATGTATGCAGGGGTCAAACCGACCGGAACCGAGATGTATTGCTCTGCGCGGAAAAATTGGTGAAGAGGTAAGTTGTGCCATATACGCGCAGCGTTCTTCTACCTGCCGTGAATTTGGCCTCCACCTGGAACAGGGCTGCCTGGACGTGGATGGAGAAAATTTGATTCGTTGTAACGTAGCACGAAAAGCCTGGAATTTACCCCCCCTCGCTCGAGCAGATTTGCGATTGTTCGCCCATTATCCCCCGGTCCGCTCCGCGCCCGCCCCGCATTTCCCCTTTCACCATCAACACCCCCACCATCACACTCGTTAATGATGAAAACACAATAATTCATCGGGTGCGTTCTTTAATGACCCAATCAAAACAATATCATATCCTGCTGCCAGCAGCGCAGGAGCATAACTTGCCGCTTGCTCACACAACTCTTTCGTATCCGCCTGGTTGAGCAGCGCTGTCTTAACCGCTCCGACTGGACTATTTTTCAATCCTCCCAGCGGAGAAGCGAGTAATCGAGTAATACACTCAAGGGTGATGGGTTGGCCTTCGCGCAACCCGGTGATCTGCTTAAAGGGTTCAACACGGTGTACTGTGGCCTCACTAAAGACTTGCCCCAGTACGGATAACCCAGCAACGGTAATGACCAATTCCGCCCAGGGTGGAATAGCCGGCTCATTTATCCCTGGCGCCTTCAAGGGACGTGAGCGTGATCCATCTGCTTCTATGACCAGAGAGACCTTTTTGGCTTCAGCAGCCTGGTAGATCTGAGCGAGGAGTGTTTCGCCGGGGCCTTTCACGCGCTCATCCTCGGTAAACTCACCGGTGAGCAAGGTCGACTTTTGCTGCAGCCATTTTTCGACGTTATCATCGTCTACTGAACGAACAATAAAATGTTTGTCCGTATAATTCAACTGGTCAGTCCCCAGGTGAGTGGTTGTACTCACCCAGGTGAACCCCGGAATCTGCCTTGCCAATTGAAAGAGTGCAGTGGTCTTGCCGCCGCCGCCCACGATCGCTATCCTCGCCGGAAGCTCAGGATGTAAGGCATCCACCAGATTCATGGGCTCATATTCCTTTTATTTGCTAGAAGCAGCGCTTCTAAAACTCCGCCGCCAATTGCCAGCGCTTTATCCGAGGCCAGGGTACACAGACGTACATCACAGCGCGGGTCCAGATCGCCAATCTTAATGCGGTTATTGACATACAGCCCCGAGTGCACCAGACCGCGCAGCACTCCTTTGAATTTTGCCGTGACTGCTGCTCCATCCACTTTTGCGATCAAAGCCCCGGGTTCCAAAATATCACCAATTTCCGCTACAGCGGTCAGTATCCCAGCTTGAGGAGCATATAACACGCGCTCCACGGTAAACCCTCTGACTGTTTCCGGAATGCCGCTGTCTGTTTCTGCGCTGCCCTGCCAGTAAACCCGCCCCAAAAACGGACCACGGTTCGTTTCCACCACCGCGTGGCAATTTTCTCTGGCGCTAAAACCCGGGCCCAACCCGACCACGATCGACGCTGCATCCATTCCCAGGTCGGGAGCTTTCTTGGTCATGCGGCCATCCACAAGCGCGAACAGAGGCAATTTCAGGCAAGCTGCTGCAGTCGGGTCAATCATCACGGCTACCTTTACAGCTTTCATCACCTGTAAAGCAGATTCAACTGAGTCTACCAAGCGGCCGTTTACTTCTTCCACTGTGCATCTGCCGTCAAAGACCGCCTGGGCAAATGAAGCTTTCCGCCGCACCACCATTGGTTCAGCCAATTCGGCGATCAACACCATAAATCCGGCTCGGTGCAAACGTAAAGCCACCCCGCTGGCCAGGTCACCCCCGCCGCGAATCAGGACGATCCGAGATTGTATTTCTGCAAAATTCATGTGAAAAATTATACAACTACAATCGTATTTGTTTGTCAGACAAAAGAGGAGCAGTTTAAATCACTGCTCCTCTTTTGATTATTAAACTGCTATTTTATGCGGATGTATTCATCCACTTGCGCGCCAATGATCTTCAGGCTGTCTGCCCAAAATTCCTTCTGGCGGATATTGATCCCAAAACGGGCAGCCAGATCCGCCGCGGAGGCTTCACCCGTGCTGGCCAATAACTGCACATAATCCTCTACAAAATCATCTCCGCGCTTTTGATAGATGGCGTAGAGGCCGGTTCCAAAGAGCAGTCCAAACGCATAGGGGTAGTTATAGAAAGAAAAACCAGCCGAGTAATAATGCGGTTTCCACGTCCACATCCATTTTTGCAAATATCGCTCATCCAGCCCATCGCCGTAACTGGCCAATTGCGCTTTTTCCATAATCTCGCACAACTCATCTGCGCTAAGTTCAGCTTTTTCACGCTGTTTAAAGACCTCTTTTTCAAACAGATAACGGGAGTAAATATCCACGATGACCTGGGAGTCCCCCGCCAATTTGGATTCCAGGATCGCCAAACGCTCGCTATCATTCCTGGCTTTTTTCAGTGAGGCATGGGCAACAATGGTTTCGCACATGATGGAAGCAGTTTCTGCCAGCGTCATGGGGGTGAGCTTTTGAATCTTTGTCTTGTGCGCTTTTTGCGCGCAATCATTATGGAAAGCGTGCCCAAGTTCATGAGCAATGGTGGTGACCTGATCCAGGGAACCGTCGAAGTTGCACATCACCCGTGACTCGTTCACTCCAGGGATTTCCATGCAAAAAGCACCGCCGCGTTTGCCGTCGCGTTGTTCGGCATCGATCCAGTGGTTTTCAAAGGCACGGCGGGCGAATTCTCTTAAGCGCGGGGAGAATTCACCAAATTGTTCGAGAATGAACTCCCGCGCCTCATCAAATGTGAATACCGTGTTTGATTCGCCCAGCGGAGCAAAGACGTCCCACCAGGGTAGTTTTTCGTGCCCCAGGCGTCTGGCTTTGGAACGGAAATAACCGCGGAACATTGGGAAAGAATCCTGCATGGCAGAAAGCATTACTTCCAAAGTCTCGCGGTCGATATGCGATTGGTCGATCGAAGCATGCAGGGCGTCTTCGCGTCCTCGGCGGGTATTTAGCGTATTCACTTCGCCCTTGATGCCGTTCATGGCCGCAGCCAACGGTTCTTTGAGGGTATTCCAAACCTGATTTTCGGCTTCATAACCGCGCCGCCGCACTGCTTCATCGGGGTGCGAGCGCAGGTTGATGAGGGCTGGTAAAGGTAATTTTTGTACTTTGCCTTCCATTTCAAAAGGTGCGCTGTATTGTGAGGTGATCGTGCCTTGCAATTTGGTCCAGGCATTGGATCCGCTCAAACTCAGTTCTGCAGCCAGCATCTCTTCTTTTTCAGACATTAAATAACGGCTGGCTTTGGCAGATTCATACAAATAATAGCGGTGCGCTTTCGTGATCGGATCCAGGTCGATCATCCCTGCCAATGCATCGGCAATTTTCCCAACCCAGGCCCTGATTTGAGTCTCCATCTTATCGATCTTCACCGCGATCTGGTCGAATTCTGATTGTTTCGTAAGCGCTTCTTTATCGTAAGAATTCGTCGAGACAAGAGCTTCGATGTAAGCCCGAGTCTTTCCTGACAGGATGTAGATCTGGTTGCTGCGTTCGATCATCTCGCCTGTCTGTTTTGCCAACCAGGCCAAATTTGAATTTGCGTCCAGCTTTTTTAAAGGTCCATCAATGAATGCAAACTGTTCATCTATCAAAGCCAATAATCGCTTGAGGTCATTCGAGTATTCTTCAGAGATTAACGCGGGATAGATGCTGCTCAGATCCCAGCGTGGAGGTGTTTTTTCAGTCATGATCTCTCCTTAAGAGATTGAAATAATTAAATTGATTATAAAACAAAAGGTTTTAAACGAAGTTGCCCGGAAATTCCGGGCAATCTCGTTAGGGGAAGAGAAGAAAATGACTTGTCTAATCAGTAGTTGTAATTTGAGCACGGTTTAAGAGTCTTTCTCTCTTTTCGCGTGCGTTTTCAACTTCATTGAGAATGCGATAAACCGTCAGGAATAAAAGCAGTCCGCCGCTGACCCAATAGAGACCTTGCACCCAGGCCGTCCCAGCGTCGGTACCGCCAATGATGGCATGGACGAGAACGGCCAGATAAGTGAAATAGCCGGCGTAATGAATGCCGCGCCATACCTTTGCGCCGATCTTGCGGCGCACGTAAAAACTGATCAGAATCACGACCCAGGCGTAAAAGGCCAGTTGACCAAACCCCACCGCCAACGGCCGGTAAGTGGAAGTTGAGAATGGAACAAATATTTGCCAGAGTGAAAAGTTCATATACTGATCACCCACCAGTATCAATCCGTGGAAGAGGCCGATGGCGATTCCCAGGATACTGATGTATTGATGCAGCTCATTGGTCTTTGCCAGCCCCGGCCAGCGAGCGGAGAGTTTATTGGTCACGCCCACCCCAAGCACCATTGAAAACCACAACAGCAGGTAGGCAATGATCGCACTGGCTCTGGCCAGATACCAGAATACTTTTGGCTTTTCACTGGCCAATGAACTTGCATAACCGGGAAGTAGATTGGGAATAAGAACCAACCCTATGACGACGCCCCATATTACCGTCAGTACGATCAGAAATAACGCAACCGGGCTTACCTCGGTTTGAGCATCATTTATACTAAAAGATTGTTTTGAATCTGCCATTTTTCAGTCCACCTGTATTGATCGAATCGAGGGGTTTCAACCGTCGATCCATCCTCGCGTACCAGTAAATATGCCAAAACACTGGCCTGATCTAATTTTTCTACAGCTTCACGACTGCCCAAAATGAGCGCTGCTTTGGCCCAGGCTTCGGCTTCCATCACGTCCGCTGCAATGACGGTAGCACTTAAAATATCCGTTTCTGCCGGGCGGTCGATGCGCGGATCGATGATATGGTGCTGCCACCGATTATCTTTCATCCAGCGCCGGTAATCCCGGCCTGATGTGGCGATTCCGCCTTCAGCCAACATCACCAGCCCTAGTGATTGCCCTTGCTGCAGCGGATCATCGATACCAATCGCCCAGGGAGAACCATTCCTCATCAACCCGCTGATTGCGATATCACCACCGGCATCCACCAGTACTGGCGCAGCATCGCGCAATCGGATCATGGTCTGCTGTGCCGCCCAACCTTTGACGATTCCGCCGAGGTCCAGCCGCATACCATAAGGCAGCCGTACAGTACGCTGCTTTTCATCCAATTCAATCTGTTTTACATCACCGATTGAAGCAAATGAATTGTCCAAATAGGAACTGATGTTATGCCCGATCTCTTCAAAAGAGATATCGTAGCCGGCTTCTTCAAGAGCATTTAACACCGTGGGAGTTACCAACCCAGCGGTCTTTTTCTCTACGTCCAATGCCAGGTTGAGTACTCTCCAGAAGCTGGAACTGACCTGCCACGATTGGCCGGTATGCTGATTCAACTCGTTCAGCTCTGATGTCAAACG
>PMIV01000168.1 GCA_003158355.1 Anaerolineaceae bacterium | reverse complement strand
GATACCTACGGCGGCATGGGCCGTCATGGCGGTGGTGCCTTCAGCGGCAAAGATCCCACAAAAGTCGACCGCTCTGCAGCATATGCCTGCCGCTGGGTAGCCAAGAACGTTGTCGCTGCCGGCCTGGCAGATCGCTGCGAAATTCAGGTGGCCTACGCCATCGGTGTTGCCCATCCCCTCAGCATCAACGTGGAAACCTTTGGCACCGGCAAAATTGGCGACGAAGAGATCTCCAGACTGATCGCCGAAAACTTTGACCTGCGCCCTGGTGCCATCATTCGCGACCTTGACCTGCGCAGACCCATCTACCAGCAGACAGCGTCCTACGGTCACTTCGGCCGCGATGACGTCAAGTTCTCCTGGGAAGAAACCAACAAAGCCGATACACTGCGTAAAGCAGCAGGGCTGTAAAAAAAGATGCACTTAACACCCCCGATTTTTTCGGGGGTGTTTTTGATTAATTATTGCAGATACAAAAATCTGTTTTGAAAAACAAGCCTACAAATTATCACCCTGAAATTTCTATATTATTAAAAATAAGCCGAAAATAAACTTAGGGTGAGATTTTTTATTATCTGTCTGCCTGATTCATTCTCGATTACTTTAATTTCAAGTACTTTCGTCTTTTTACCATGCATCCACAATACCAATCCATTCACCAAAAAAAAAGAAAGTTTCTGATATTATTCTGATATCTTTTGTCTTATTTATTCGTTATAATTAAATTTAATAAGCGAAAGGCAGAAAAAAATGGAAAAATCACAGAAATTATCCAAGGTTTATTTAAGTACCACAAAAGGTGCCGTTCACACGTTGCTCATTCTTTTCGTCCTGGGGATGATCGCCAACCTGTACATCGAAATACCTGAGAAATTGGTCAACGCCGAGGCCTGGAAATATGTGTTCACATCAGCCCCGATCATTGCTATTCATGCTGTTTTAGGAATGCTATTATTAGTGGTTTCGATCGCATCATTGGTGATGGCTTTTCTTAACCACCGTACTTCTTGGATCGTGGCCTCAGTATTGGGGTTGATCTTCACCGGCTTGGCTGCTTTCTCTGGTTCTGACTTCGTCTCAAACGGACAATCCAACCTCAGTTCATTGTTGATGGCGTTTGGTTTTCTAGGAGCAATCATCAGTTATTCTCTGGCAGTGTTCCAGAGCAGAACAAAATAGTAAGCATGTAAAAAAAGAGCTGTTGAATTAGAAATCAACAGCTCTTTTTTTAATCAGGGTCAAATGGATTACAGACTAATTCTGTACTTCGTCTTCATTCCCCTCTTCGGTCGCCTCACTATCCCCAAAATCTAGCACCTCGCGTACCTGTGAACCGTGTTGCTGTGGGCCAACAATGCCACGCTCTTCAAGAGTATCGATCAGGCGGGCTGCGCGGGTGTAGCCTACACGCAAACGGCGCTGCAGCATGGAAATCGATGCCTTGCTCTCACGACGCACCACTTCGGTTGCATCTTTTAGCATGGGGTCATCCCCGTTATCGCCGCCCTCGTCCCAAAAAGCGCCTTGTTTGAGGGGCGCACCGGTCGGCAGCATTTCAAATGAAGCATTCGCGAAGGGGTCTGGAGCCTCAACCGCGTTGTAATTGTAAGCAATCGTCTTCCAGTTTTCCACCAGGCGCTGGATCTCGCTGTCGGATACATAAGTACCTTGCAAACGTACCGGAGCGGGCGAATCTGGCGCCTGATAGAGCATGTCTCCCCTGCCCAGCAGCTTTTCAGCACCGGGTTGATCCAAAATTACCCGGCTGTCTACACCTGAAGCCACCATGAAGGCGATCCGTGCCGGCATGTTGGCTTTGATCAATCCGGTGACCACGTCCACCGATGGACGCTGTGTGGCAATGATCAAATGAATACCTGTTGCCCTGGCTAATTGAGCCAATCGGGTAATGCAGCGCTCCGTGTCATCAGGCGCAAGCATCATCAGATCGGCCAATTCATCGATTACTACAACCAAATAAGGTAATGACTCTTCATTACGCTTATTAAATTCCAGAATATTGCGCACGCCGGCTTTGGCGAACTTATGATAGCGGGCATCCATCTCGCGGATGACCCACTGCAACGCCCCGACCACCTTATCTGCATCGACAACCACTGGAGCCAGTAAATGCGGGATCGAGTTGTAGCCGGTCAGTTCCACCCTTTTTGGATCGACTAACAGCAAACGCATCTCTGCCGGAGAATTGTTAAGCAAAAGGCTGGACAGGATGGAATTGACGCAAACGGACTTACCGGAGTTGGTGGTTCCAGCGATCAGTAAGTGAGGCATGGAGGTCAGATCAGCGCAAATTGGTTTCCCGGCTACATCCTTCCCCAAAGCCAGTCTGAGGGAGGATTTTAATTTGCGATAAGAATCGCTTTCAATCACTTCGCGCAGGCCAACCACGGCGATCTCGGCATTGGGGACTTCCAGACCGACAAAACTGCGGCCAGGTACAGGGGCTTCGATACGTATGCTGGAAGCTGCCAATGCCAGAGCCAAGTCGTGCTCCAATGATACGATCTTAGCCACCCGCACGCGCATCCTGCCGTTGCGGGTCTCAACGAAATCCGGTTCCACACCATATTGCGTGATGGTCGGTCCGCGGTGAATTTCAACCACATGACCGGGAGCGCTGAATGAAGCCAACGTCTCTTCAATGATACGAGCCCTATCCTTATCGACATGCCCCTGGATCGTCACCGGAGTAGCCGGATCCAGAATGGCATCTATCGACGGCATGGGCCAGGGTTTGCTTGGTTTAGTCGGTACTGCAATCACTGACTCAATGACCGGTTTTTTGGGTGCCGCCGCAGCAGACGCGGTTGGCGCAGTGTTTGTTTCCACATTCCGGCGGCGCGGAGTTAAGAGTACATGGGAACTTTCTGTTTCGTCCTGCAAATTCAATGGGTTGAACCCATCCGGTAATTCTTGAGGTTCGCTCCAGGTAGTTGGTCTTTGCGGTGTGCGTACCGGCTGTACTTCTGGCCGTTTGACAACCGCTTTTTCCGCTGCGGGTCGAGAGAAAAGTGAAGCGATCCGGTTGGCTAATTCGGGCAGTGACAGATCGACAACAAATATCACGGCAATCAGTATCCAGGCGATCAAAACGACGATCGTACCGGCCCTGCCCAGGCTGCTGATCAAAAGTTGTGAGAAGAAAGCACCCAGATATCCGCCTCCCTCACCGGTGCTGACGATTGCATAATTTCCGCCGATGCTGAAGTGGAACCAGGTAAGCAAATTGAGGTAAAAAAGAGTGATGCCAATTCCCCTACCCGTCGAAAGGCGCGGGAATTTTTCCACATTACGAAAAAGAAGCCATAAGCCGCAGGCAAAAATAACTAATGGGAGAACAACGCCTCCCCAACCCGCAATCATCGTAAGAATATGGCTGAACCAGCCGCTGATCATACCGCTTTCGCCAGTAAAGAACCCCAGCAAGCTGATCACACCAACAACGGTCGACAAACCACCGATAATATCCTTCTTCACTTCGGGAGAAAGACGCTCAGTTGGCTTGCGTGCATTTGATTTTTTACTCGGGGATCGTCGAGTCGAAGAACCGCTACGCCCGTTACGAGATTTGGAAGAACGAGAAGCAGAAGGTCGAGGCATGTTGTACTCTTTCAATAATTAATGGTTAACACAAGAGATTGGATGCAACCTCCATACCATTTTATCATTAAGAATATTTTAAGGATTTTTAAGGGAAGACTGTACCAATTTTGCGAAGATCTTTTTGGTAGAGGTAAAAGCCAGCTCCGGCAACGCGGTCAGCGGAAACCATTCCGCCCTGTCCGCATCATCAGATGCCTGCAAGTTTCCCCCGATGATATGCACCCGATAGACCAAAAAGATATCCGCTCCACGCGCGTGCTCCCGACCGGTAAGGAACTCATACAACTCATCCACAGAGGCATTCAAACCGGTCTCTTCCATACATTCACGAACAGCAGCTAAAGCCGGGTCTTCATTCGCATTCACAAACCCGGCCGGAATACTCCATAAACCCGCATAAGGCTGCATAACGCGCCGCACAAGCAAAACACGCTCATCCTGAAGAGCCAGAACGCCTGCTGCGACCTTTGGGTCTTCATAGTACGCCCATCCGCAATTCGGGCACATGGGTCGTTCCTGCCCCATGTGAAATTTAATGACCAACGGAGTGGCACAATAAGGGCAATACAAATATGGTTTAGCAGCCATTAATGGAGCTTTCGCAAAATAAAGGCAACTACTGCAGAAACTACAGCCAGTATTCCCAGACCTATCTCAACAATGGGAAGAATATTCCTCTGATTGGAAGTTAGAGATTCATTTGTACCGGATGTAGAGATCACTTTACCTTGATCAGATGAATCGGGTAACCCTAAAATCAAACTGGAGCTGTCGGAAGACGTCGAGTCTTGTGCGGCTTGCGTCGACTGAAGCGTCTGCGGTGGCGCGCCCATCCCCGAAGGTTCAGCCGTTGGATTTACAGCAGGAGCCGGCCCAACCGAAGGAGCTGCGCTTGAAAATGTTTGTGACTCAACCGCTCCGTTACCCCCGCCGAGCCCACCTTTCCCGGCAGCCTTGGCAGAACTTCCGCCCTCGTTCCAGGTGATGATCATAGGCGCATTCGTGGTGGAGGTCTCCACAGCCGCGACATTAACTGCCATTGGGCTGGCGGATCTGGCGACCTGCTGCGACCCCAAAAACCCGGGAATGAACTGCGAACCGGTGAAAACGACCATCATCAATAAAGCAGCCGTCAAAGCCATAAAATTCAAGGCAGGCGCCAAAAAGAACCGCTGCGGTCTGGCAGGTACACGCGAGCCGGATAAAGTAAAGTTTCTCGGAGCGCGCCTTACCGGCATGGCCTGCAGCAGCCGGCGCGTGTGCTTAAACTCCAGAAGAGCCTGATTCAATTCAGGTTCCTCTAAAATTCGTTTTTCAATTAAGACACGTTCTTTTTCAGAACAAGCATTATCCAGATACGCAGAAATTACCTGGTAATCTTGAAGACTCAGCGTTTTTGTCATTCGCGTACCTCATCTTCAAGACGGTATTCAGCGGGTAGAAGTTCCTCAAATTGATGGAGACAATCGCGCATATGCAAACGTGCCCTGGCCAAACGGCTCTTGATCGTCCCCAATGGTTTCCCCAGACTTTGCGAAACCTGTTCATAATCCAATCCCTGCACGTCAACCAGCACTACCACCGCGCGAAAATCAAAGGAGAGGTTTTCCAGGCAATGCTGCAGTGCATGTTCCATTTCCGCCTGTTCCAAGGTCTTTTCTGGAGAAGGATCATCCGAGGCCAGCCATTCATTGGAATCCATCTCATTCTCTTCTTCGTCGGATAAAGGATCAAGCGCAACTGCAGGGTGCCGTTGTTTGCGCCTTAATTCGTCATAGCAAGAATTTGTCACCATGCGCAGCATCCAGGCTTTAAATGACCCACCGCGGAAGGTACGTAAATTTTTATACGCAGAAAGAAAAGCATTCTGAACAGCATCCTCTGCCAGATCTTCATCCCCCAGAATACGAAAAGCAACATTGAACGCCAGATCCTGATACGCCAGCACCAATCGATTAAAGGCGTCCAGATCCCCATCCAGTGCTGATTTGACCAGACCCATTTCATCCATAAGTTTATCCCTCTGGATATTTTATCCGATAAACGGGAAAACCAATAGCATGATTCCTGG
>PMIV01000017.1 GCA_003158355.1 Anaerolineaceae bacterium | reverse complement strand
GAAAGGCTCGTCCATGAAGAGCACCTCCGGCTCGACCACCAGTGCGCGGGCAAAGCCCACCCGCTGTTTCATGCCGCCCGACAGTTCATGAATGGGCGCCTTTTCGAACTGGTCGAGATGGACCATCTGGAGGAATTGCCGGGCCTTTTGCCGGCGCGCTTTGGGCTTGAAGCGGAACTGGCGTCTCAGGCCGAAGAGCACGTTCTCGATGACGTTGAGCCAGGGAAACAGCCCATGCTCCTGGAACAGCATGAGCCGATCATAATGCGGCCCTTCCACCCGCGCTCCGTCTAGTGTGATCTCCCCCGCGGTCGGTTCTTCGAATCCAGCAATCAGGTTGAGCAGGGTGGATTTTCCGCAGCCGGAAGGACCGATGAGTGAAACGAACTCGTTCTCGGCAACCGAAAGCGAAGCCCCCTCCACTGCCACCACTTCAGCCTGGCGGGCCGGTGAAAATTTTATCCAGATTTGATCCAGTTCTAATGCCGGAATATTCATTGCTTCATCCTTTGCGATCCATCCAGCGGAACATACGGCGATAGGCCAGTTTAAATAACATATCCGTGACCAGACCCATCAAACCGATAACGATGATTCCCAGAATGATGGATTCCGTCTGTAAAAAGCGTTGGGCGCGCATGATGCGGTATCCCAACCCGACGTTCGCCGCCACCAGTTCAGCCACTACCAGATAAGTCCAGGCCCAGCCCAGGGTAATGCGGAAAGTATCCCAGATACCCGGCATGGCGTAGCGCAAGATCACGTCGCGCAGTATCTCGAAACGGGAAAGACCAAAGGTGGAGCTGACCTCGATCAGTTCGCGCGGCACCCCCTTGACGTTATCCATGATCATCAGCACTTCCTGAAAGAACGTGCCGATGAACAAGATCAATATTTTCTGGCTGTCGCCCACGCCCACCCACAGAATGGTGAGCGGAACGAATGCCACTGCCGGCATGTAGCGCATCAGGTCGATAAAAGGTTCGAGCATGCCCTCAAAGAACTTGAAGTTGCCCATCATAATGCCGATGGGAACCGCGAACAGGGTGGAGATGATCCAGCCGAGCATGATACGGTACAAACTGGCACTGGCATCCTGCAGCAGGATCCCTGTGCTAACCTGGCGGATAAACTCCCTCCAGACGGCCTGCGGCCCCGGCAGAAAGAGCGCCGGTACCAACCCAAATGAAGTCAGCAGCAGCCAGAGGATTAATACCAGGGCGAAAAAAGCCGCGCCGGCGCCCCAGTAGATTCGCGCCGGTATCTCACTGCGCAGTTCAAGGAGCCGCTGGTGCCGCGGCTCCTTGAAAGTCATTTCTTTTGCAATTGGTGTATTTTCCATATTCTATTTCAGGTAACTGGCATCGACCAGTTTGCTCAGATCGGGGATCGTATCAAAAAGCCCGATGCTTTTGGAAACCTTGGCCACATCCTGAATGGTGGTTGCGAAAGTGCCGGTCAAAGCAGTTTTGTTATCTGCGGCGCCGTAATACTGTACCCCATCAAAAGCAGTGACCAGATCTTCCGGGGCGCTGCCTACCGCTTTGGCGATAATGGCCTGCGCGGCAGTTGGGTTCTTTTTGTAATAATCCAGTGCTTCATCCCAAACCTTGAGCAGCTTGCTGACGGTTTCGGGGTTTGCTTCGGCCCATTTGGCATTGACCACCAGCACATCCGAGATCAAACCCGGTTTTTCACCGGCTTCGTAGATGACACTCAGCTTACTGTCCCCTTTAAGCACTTCACTGATATAGGGTTCATAAGTCACAGCCGCCGGAACATTACCGGTCATAAGCGCAGTGCCCGCATCTGATGCCGGCATGGGTACAGGCTTAATATCGGTCAGGCTCATACCGGATTGGCTGAGGGCATAGTTCAACAGCAGATCACTGGTGGTACCTTCTTCATAGGCGACTGACTTTCCTTTGAGATCCGTGATCGATTTGATCCCTTCACCTGCCAGAATGGCATCCGCTTTGGTCGAGGTATCTTCCAACATCACTACCTTCAACCCCAATCCGGTGCTGTAAAGTTTGATGGCCGTGTGAGTGGCCAGGTTGGCAGCGTTCATTTCACCACTGGCAAAGGCCGCGTTGACTTCCTTGTCTTCTACAAAATCCACCAGTTCCACATCCAGCCCGTATTTCTTGAACAAGCCCTGATCCTGGGCGATCCACCACGGACCGTATCCAATCCAGGGCTGGGTACCAATGCGTACCTTCTGCGCCTCCGCTGGGGTCTTGGAACAACCCGCCAGCGCCAGTAAAACTAACATTGCCGCCAATAAAATTGTGATGCTCTTCTTCATTTTCGTTTCTCCTCAATGAATTATTAAAAATAGGATAGTCATCCTAAAATTACTCTTTTTCGGGGTTCTGTGTGCGTAATGCCCCAGCCAGGGCATGTGCATTCAAGCCCTCGGCTCGCGCCAGAATATCCGCCTGCTTCCCCAACCGGGCTGCGGTAGGCTCATCCAACCCGACCACGCTGATAATGTGCAAGAAGTCCCACACATTCAACGGAGAGGCAAAGCGGGCTGAGCCACCTGTGGGCATTACATGGCTGGGGCCGGCCACATAATCGCCCATCACCTCGCAAGAGGTCTCGCCCAGAAACACTCCCCCGCTGTTCTGCACCTTATCCAGCCAACTCCAGGCGTCCTTAACGGCCAGGTTGAGGTGCTCCGGTGCATAAGCATTGGCCAGATCAACTGCTTCGGCAATATCGCGGGTGATCACTGCGCCGCCGCGCGCCTGCAGCGACTGAGCGATGATCTCCCTGCGGCTCAGGTCAGCCCCGTCTTTGCCGGCCAGCCAGGCGGCGATCTCGATCTGCACCTGTTCGGCAAGTTTACGCGAGGGGGTCAGTAAAATGGCCGACGCCAGCACATCGTGCTCCGCCTGTGCCAGCAGATCGGCAGCCGCCCAGGCCGGGTTGGCGTTTTCATCCGCGATCACCATTGTTTCGGTCGGCCCGGCCAGTCCGTCGATGCCCACCCGGCCAAACACCTGCTGCTTGGCCAGGGTGACGAACAAATTGCCCGGCCCGACGATCTTATCCACTGCCGCTATACTTTCGGTTCCATAAGCCAGTGCACCTATCGCCTGGGCACCGCCAGCCGCATAGACTTCGTCCACACCGGCAATGGCTGCCGCTGCCAGAATGACCGGATTCACCTCTCCACTGCCTCGTGCCGGCGGAGTGACCACTACCACGCTGCGCACCCCGGCAACACGAGCCGGAATCACCGACATCAACACAGTGGAGGGTAACGGCGCCGTGCCGCCTGGGATGTAAAAACCTACTCGATCGATCGGCCGCAGCACCTGACCCAGCGTACCGCCCATTGTTTGATCAATCCAGGATACGGCGGGCTGCTTGCGATAAAACTGTTCGATACGGCTGGCCGATTCCTGTAAAGCCGCGCGTAGAGCCGGATCTATCCCGGCCAGGGCAGCCTGGACCTTCTGCTGCGGAATGCATGCCTGCTGCAGATCCACCTGGTCCAACCGCAGCGTCCACGAGCGCAGTGCCTTGTCGCCATTAGTACGAATATCCTGCAAAATACGGCGCACGGCTTCAGCCGGGATTACCGGTTCGCCGAAAGTCTCCGCCAGCCTGGCCAGCAGGCTTTCTGGGACCTTGGTCTCATCCAAAGCGATACGCTTTAATATGGTTTGCCTGGCAGTAGGTACATCCATGATCGAAAACATGAGCGGCTCCTGTTTGAAAATGAAAATCCCTCCGGGTTTCGGAGGGATTCTATAAGTTTTTTTGGTTCACTTAGTTAGAAATGCGCAGCCCTGCGCCCACCGAAACACTCTAGGGGTGTTGAATATAATGCTGATGAAGATGAGCCAACAGGATGAATTGCATAATGGGACAATATTACTTTACGGGTTTTGTTCTGTCAATAGAATTGGCCCGAGAGTTCGAAATTGAAATTATTGAAGGATGCCGGTTCTGTGTAAATTTCGCCAAAATTAAACATCTGCATTTTTAAATTAGTATATTAGAAGGTGAAATCGACATCCAATACTTCATTATCGGCCTACTAATGCTTTCGCAAATCCCATCAACGAATACTTATATACCACTTCAACTCGCATAGGTCTCATTAATTCGAAAATTAGCATGGAGGCGGTGGATTCCGTTGATTCCAAATCCAGGTTTTTTAGTTGCTTCTCGGACCGTGTGCCGCAAACGATCGCGCCAGGAAGCGCCTGGGGTAAAAACATTATTCGGACCAGTTTGGCTGATTGAGCAGCTTCTCTGGGATTGGCACAGGGCGATACAAGTCTTTTTTGTCGGTTCTTCTCCCAGGGATATTTTCTTCTTTTCGCTCTTCAATTTTATGCTCATGCACAAAAGTTTGATTCGGACCAGATAACCGTTTTTAAGATATTTTATACTTCATATATAGGACGTATATAGTTCTATTTGCATAAAATAAAGTTGGAATAATGTCTTTCTTGATATTTAGGTGATAAATTTAAAGTTAAGTAAATTGATATAGGGAAGCGATTTAAACACTTAATAATAAATAAAGGCTATTCTCGAATACATTGAAAGAAATAGTTTTTTAGGATGTGGCTTAATGTCAGGTCAAAAAATCACAAAGAAACCAAAATATGAGGCTCCTGCCATTGTTCCCTTGGGCAAGCTAGCCCAAGGAACAGGTTATTGTGCTGCCGGTTCAAGTGCAAGTCTGGGTTATTGTACAGCCGGCAACACTGCAGAAGCTGCTTGCACAGGTGGCTCCCTTGCTGGAGCTGCTTGTACATCATTTGGTGTTTCACCAATCAGTGCTTGCACTGGTGGCGGCTCTCTTCATACATAAAAATTTCTTGGATCCGCAGCATGGAATAGACCGGGTTATAAACCAAACTTTCTCTCGCTGTTTTCGATGCAACTGATGTGTCCAGACCGAAAATATTATGGGAAGAGGGGATGGTGGACTGAGTCAATTGCTGACAGGTGATCGGATTCACCTTTTGGGTGAATTTTCAGGTGGCGTTATTGCCACTGGTTATAACGGAGGGAAATAATTCATGAATCAAACGGATAGACCGATTGCTAATCCCATCGTTGTGCTC
>PMIV01000281.1:2020-11629 GCA_003158355.1 Anaerolineaceae bacterium | reverse complement strand
AGGCGGGTGCGCATTTCCCAACGCACTACGTTGCCCCATTGGTTGATAAGGATAGGCAAGTCGCGGTAAGATTTTATCCATTTCGAATACATGTACCCGATGATGGTTTCAGAGGTGGGGCGCACGATCAGGGGTTCTTCCAGCACCTGGCCGCCGCCAATGGTGACTACAGCCAATTCCGGCGAAAACCCTTCGACGTGTTCTTTCTCTTTTTCCAAAAAGGATTTCGGGATGAGCAAAGGAAAGGCGGCGTTAACGTGACCGGAGGCTTTGAAGCTGTGGTCCAGGGATTGCTGAATATTTTCCCACAGCGCCCAGCCATAAGGGCGGACAACCATGCAGCCGCGCACAGGTGCGTAATCAGCCAACTCTGCTTTTAAGATGAGCTGGTTGTACCATTCAGAATAGTTTTCACTGCGGGTTGGAAGTTTATCATTGCTCATGTTTTTCTCGTTTCTTAATTGGATGGAATTGCGTTAATAAACTCCAGTGCAGAGGGGACATCAGGCGTAAAAGTTAGATGTCCATGCTCAAGACTGGGGATATAACTCTCGGATTGTTCAAAAAACTCAGCAAATGTTTTTTGCCAGGCTGAACCGACCATGATCAATGGTTTGGGGGAAATTGCGGCAATGATCAACTCATTCCACATATAAGTGATCTCAACCAGAGTGCCTACACCCCCAGGCATCGCAATGGCAAGGTCGCAACGGTCCACCAGAATAGCGAGCCGTTCAGCGAGGGTTTGGGTGCGCCATTCTTCATCCAGATATGGATTGGGCTTGCGTTCGAGATGAGATCTTTCAATTTCAGCGCAAGTAGCGCCAATCACATGGGCACCGGCTTCGTGCCCGCCGAGCGAAACAGCTTCCATTACACCAACGTAACCGCCAGTCAGAAGTGAGTGGCCTGCCTTACCCAGAGCAAAACCCAACTCGCGGGCGTCTTGATAGGCTGGTTGAGATTCAAGCAGCCCGGAACCGCCAAAAACAGTAATGATCATGGTTTACTTTCCTTTTTTCTCGTCAGGGAGATCCCATTGACGGTGATAATTTTTTTCAAGTTTGTGTAAAATGGCCGTTTCCAGATCTATTTGGCTGACGCTGGCTAACTGCAATAAATAAAGGGAGACATCTGCGAGTTCTTCAGCCAGGCCTTCGGGGTCCCGGGTTTCTTCGGACCACTGGAAGTGTTCCAGGATTTCTGCCGCTTCCAAATTGAGCGAAATTGCCAAATTCCGCTGCGTTTGCGGCCGCAGGCTTCCAACCTGGTCCCAGCCTTTGGCGGAGACGAAGTGCTGCATCTCCGCGGTCAATTCTTTGAGGTCCATTATTTTTCCCCTTCAGCGAGGATCACTTGCAAAGCTACCCGGGCAGAGATAATTTGTTCTTGGAGCCACCCAGATTCGCTGGTCATTTTTTTTAGATGTTCCACAACTACATGTTGGCTATCAGCATCCAAATTTTCGTAGGACTGAGCGATCTGGCCGGAGTCACGGGAGAGCAGGGCATCCCAGGTTTTTTCAAGAAAAGCTTCTAACTGATTCATAGATTCGACCTGATTCAAGATGGATTAAGGTTACCAGAGAGAGAGATGGCAGTCAAGCACTGGATGCTCAAATAAATGCGAAAAAGATAAATAAAAACTCTCCAGCCTGTTCAGGCTGGAGAGAAACCAACGTTAGAATGAATTTGGATGAGCTACTTTGCGCTATAAGTTACGATCAAAGCATATATGCCACTGGTTGCATAGGAATTACAAACCTTAACCTGGTTGTTTTCATCATTGGATGATTTTTGAGTGCTGTGGGTGACTGTCCATTGTCCATCAACCCACTTGTAGATTTTTCCTGTCCATCCATATTGAGAGTTGGGAAAATAAAAGCAAACAGTCTCTTTGCCTGTTGTTTTAGTTCTAATTCTCGAAAGTTTAATTCCGTTGCCCTCAAATTGTTTTGTGCTGCTGAATCCTTCGGGAACGATTTTTGACGTACCATTGTTGATCGTTCCTGGCAAATCTGCCTGGTTGATGATTTCGTAGGAATAACTAACATTATCCGCATTAGGTATGACGATTGGATCAGTCACTTCGTCAGAAGCAAAGGCAGTAGACACGACGGTCAAGACGAGACAAAAAGCCAATGCTGCAGAAATTACTAAACGATTTTTTTTGTTTATCATAATTTTTCCTTTCAAAGCAAAAATATCTTTTCCATTATATACCCAGTTTCATGGTCGGTTGTGAATTATTTTTACAGAAATACGTAAATTCCCCATGAAAAATATTTCCCCAAGCAGAACTTTAAATTGACTCTGTTAATTTCTTCAAAGACTTTTTGGATGAAATATTATTAAGGCTGCCTAAATGTCGATAGTAAAAAAGACTGGGAAGGTTTTGTCTTCCCAGTCTTTAAGTCACTTATATTGAAAACTATTCTTCGTGCTTGGCTTCCATCTCTTTGGTACGAGCATCGATGATAGGCTGAGCGATATGAGCCGGTACAACCTCGGTATGATCAAATTCCATCGAGAAGGTGCCGCGTCCGCCAGTAATGGAGCGCAATGTGGTAGTATAGCGCAGCATCTCGGCTAACGGAATATTGGCTGAGACAATACTGTTGCCGTGTTCGGTCTCCATGCCCTGGATACGGGCACGGCGGGTATTGAGGTCGCCCATCACGTCACCCATGTGATCTTCGGGAACAGTGATCTTGACCAGCATGATCGGTTCGCGCAGCACTGGGCCGGCTTCTCGGATTGCCTGCTTAAAGGCCTCCCGACCGGCAACTTCAAATGCAACAGGTTTTGAATCTACCGGGTGTTCCTTGCCGTCAAAGACCGAAACATGCACTCCAGAAACCGGATAACCGGCTATGACGCCTTCTTTCATTACAGTGGCGATACCTTTTTGGATGGAACTGGAATAAGATTGTGAAACAGCGCCGCCAAAAACATCCCAGGTATAGTCAAAATCTTTGTCGGTAATGGGGTTGACCTTGAGATGAACCTCGCCGAATTGACCAGAACCACCGGATTGTTTCTTATGGCGGTGCATGGCAGAAGCGGGTTTGGTAATGGTTTCCTGATAAGGAACCTTGGGCTCCGTCATAATAATGCCGACCTGAAACTTGGAATTTGCACGACGTATGGCAACATCAATATGCTGGTCACCCAGTCCTTGTAGAATCGTTTGTAATGTGGTGGAGTCGTTGAAATGGGAAAGCGTCATATCTTCTTCGCACAGACGAGCCAGTGTGGAAGAGATCTTGGTAGAATCGGCCTGGGTCTTGGGGAAGACGGCCACACGATAAAGCGCGTTGGGGTATGAGGGAATTGACAGTGTGAGCGGGTGGTTCTTGTCGCACAACGTATTGGAGGTGGAGGTTTCGCTTAATTTTGGAACTACGCAAATATCACCGGCGTGGACGACTTTAATTGCGGTACTCTCTTTTCCCCTTGGAATGTTGACTGAACCCAGACGCTCATCGATACTCTTGGTCTGGTTCCAGACATGAGTATCAGTGCCGATAGAACCCGAATAAACGCGAAAATAGGTTTGCTTGCCTACAAACGGATCAGCAGTTGTTTTCCAAACATAAATAGCGAGAGGGCCTTTATCATCCGCGACCAATGTTTCTTCACCCGCTTTGCCTTGAGCAACAATGCCAGGAAGATCTTTGGGTGAAGGCATCAGGTCGATGATGGCGTCCAGGAAACGGCCAACTCCGGTTTCGCTCGATCCAGCGGCGACCAATACCGGCACAAATCCGCAGGTCCGGACGACATTGGTTAAGCCCTTGATGACTTCTTCGTCGCTAAGAGCACCAGATTCAAGATATTTCTCCAATAAAGCATCGTCACCTTCAGCGGCGGCTTCAACGAGTTTTGCGCGGGCAACTTCGGCGTCGTCTTTATATTCGGCAGGGATTTCGACAGCGGTTTTTCCGTCGCCTTTATAAGCTTTCATGGTTAATAGATCGATCACACCCTGAAAACCTTGTTTTTCTCCCCAGGGGAGTTGAATCGGGATCAAGCGGATCTCGGAAAATTCTTCAAATGATTTTAATGCTTTTTCGTAATTGGCATTCTCGCGGTCCATTTTGTTGATCAAAAGGAAACGCGGCAGATTAAATTTTGTACAGTAATCCCAGGCAATTTCAGAACCGACTTCGAGGCCATTGACAGCATCCACTAAAACAACTGCACCATCGACCACACGCAAGGCAGAAATAACCTCACCCACAAAATCGGTGTAACCTGGTGTATCCAAGAAGTTAATTTTTGTATCACGGTATTCAATTGGAATAACCGCTGTGTAAAGTGAAATCGTCCTACGAACTTCCTCTTCATCAAAATCTGAGGTGGTCGTGCCATCTTCAATTTTACCCATTCGGGTGGTGCTCCCGGTAAAATGGAGCATCGCTTCGCTAAGAATTGTCTTACCTGCGCTGGAGTGTGAGACCAACGCAATGTTGCGAATTTTTTCAGTCGAGTATTCTTTCATGAAAAAGGCCCTTCTCTACGCTAAGATGATTTCAATTAAGTAATTTTAAGGGATACATGCATTCTTGTCAAAGATTATTTTAATCATTAAAGGAATATAGAAAATTTGAGGATGAATCACATTCTGGAATTCATCCTCAAAATCGTTTATTTGGGCATGGGATTTGCTGTTTAGTTGGTAGGCTTATAAACTCTGTTATAGGCGGAAAAAAATATTAAATTACGTCCTTAGGTTTTTTAACTGATAGCCAGGTAATGGCTGAACCAAGCGAATAATTGGCAATAGTATTCAAGGCTAGTGATTTTTCTTTCTTAGGGTCCCATAAAAGATTGATAAGAATAAAAATAATAGGTAATATTGATGGGAAATCTTGTAGAACAGGCGTCATCCCTTCATGACAAGATCGATAGATCCCCTTTTTGAATAACACCCGGATCATTTCGTGAAGTACATCCCTGCGTGAATAACGCCAACTTGCTGCCCCCAACAGTGATTGGATCGCACTTTGACTTTTTACCGGCGGGTAAATGGGGGAAGGAGTGGAAATTTCTTTACCCAAAGAAAGTTGGACTTGAAGATCAGCCAGATTAATGCCATTGACTACAGCGTTCATCGGCTCAGTAATACGCGGATTGGCATCAATATAAGAAGGTTGCCCAGTTTGTTCGTTCCAAAAATAATCAATGGAGAGGCTTCCATGCCAGTCCAAGGTTCGACCTATTTTTTCAAAATGCTGCTGAACGAGTGGTCGTTTTACGCCAATCTTAACAACTGCACCTCCCTGAGCACCTTCTAACAAACGCCTTGTGCAATGAAGTGCGATTAAAAGCCCATGATCAAAAATTGCATGGGATTGTTCAAAATTACCTGGGGCGACTTCTTGAATAAGAAATTCAGTTTGGCCGTCTATTAGTCGTTGCTCGTCTAGTTTGGAATTTACCAATGATAGATCTTCTTTTTGCTTAATACACCAGACACCAGTACTCGCTGTTCCAAATGAAGTTTTGATAAAGTAGGGCATTGTAAAGAAAGTTCCTGCTTGCTCAATTTCCGGCCAAGTGTGAGCAATTTGGGTGACGGGGTGAGGGAGGTGAATTTCGTCGAGAAATTGTATAAAAGCTGATTTGGTTTGTAGACGTTTGAAGGCTGAAAAATCGGCTACCGCCAGACCAACTAAAGGTGTGAGATAGTCTTTTGCCCAGGCGAAGAGATAAGCTTGTTCATTCGCAGGAAACAATACATCATAATGTTGCACTTTAAGTAATTGAATAACAAATTTTAAGTAACCGACCGGGTCAATACCTGAAATTGGACAACGGTAAATCTTGTTGATATATCGCGAAAATCGCCCTAAACAAAATGGATTCGGATCACATATATCCAGCGTATAGCCTAGTGGCCCTAAAGCAGTGATCATTTCACGGACATTGGTACTTGATCCTTCAGAGAGAAGAATACGAATTTTTGAATTTGAATTTTGACCTGTAGACATGGTTTCCTTTTTGGATAATTTCGATAAATCTTACGAAGGTTTGGATTTTTCTGAATGGTTCTCTATTAGTTGAAAAAAGGTGTCATGAACGATATGCCGAACTTGATCCGGATCGATTCCCCAACTCGCGACTAAGCTGTGGAGCATTAAGCCATCAGTTACAGCCATGATTGCGGCAGTCATACTAGGTAAATTTAAATCCGGATTTATTTGGCCGGAAAGCTGTCCTTCTTGGAGAAGGCCATGAATCAGTTTATAAAAGTGTAGGTGAGATTCATTTTTGATTGTTTGCAGCCTGGGGGAATGCTCGCTCTCTAAAAATCCTTCTATCGACAATCGAATAAATATATAGTCGTCATGGTTCAGCAAACTTCCGAGGCGATCCATAATTTTCTCGAATTTGATGGTGATAGGGTCATTTTCTTCATACGACGTTGAGAGGGTAAGATAACGACGTTCATAAATGATTTCTAAAACCGAGGCATATAACTCTTCTTTGTTTTTAAAATAGAGGTAGATTGCTCCTTTACTCATTTTCAAAGAAACGGCGATATCATCGATGGTTGTCTGTTGGTAGCCTTTCTGAGCAAATACAGCGGCAGCGCCGTATAGGATACTTTTTTTCCGATTTTCTTCATATTGCAGGGTCACTTTAGGCATTGGTTTTATCATCCTTATAAAAAAACTGACCGTTCAGTTTTTATTATAAAGGAATAGCATTTTTTGTCAATATTGGAAGTTTCCAATAAAAAAATGATCCTGCGGATGTTAATCTTTCTCTTAGGATGTAAAATAATTTAGGGAACCGAATAGATGAACTTGTCGTCTTTAATTAAGCGAAGATGGATCATTATTGTAATTCTGGCGTTGATGTCGGTCGAACCGGCCAGACTCTCTGCCTGGATTTTTTCACAGCAGGTGCTGCAGGCTGAATCATTGGCAGCTCTGGTTCCATCTGCACAGGCAGTAAAGATGCAGCAATCGGCTGATCTAAATGGAGATGGTATTCCTGAATGCCTGAATTTATGGTCTGATCAGTTACAAATTACAAATTGCGCCGGAACTTTGCTTTGGCAAAGTCCGGAGAACTGGCAAGTGAAGGAAGCGCAGATCGGTGATTTGAACCGGGACGGCAAACCGGAAGTGATATTGCTGGTCTGGCGGCCCTTCCAACCCTGGCCGATCGATAAATTTTTACCTTCCGGTGGGCGTATCAGTGCTTTTCATGACCTGGACGGAAAAAGCTGTCACATTATCTTGATTGGTTGGGCTCGAGATGGCTATAATGAGTTGTGGGGCGGATCTGCTCTCATCCGACCTGTTTCACAAATCAATGTGGTTGATCTGGATGGCGACAGCCGTCAGGAATTGGTAACACTGGAAGGCCTTTATGACGGTGAAAACATTGGAGGTCAATTAACGGTTTGGAATTGGAATGGTTTTGGTTTTACCCTGGCCGACCAAAGCAAAAATTATTTTCACAAGTTAAAAATTATCGGTACAGCAACCCAAAAGTGGATCCTGGTTCAAAAATAGGAGGAATTTATGAAAAAGAGATTTGTATTTAGCCTTTTTGGATTATTTAGCATCGTTTCCATTCTTCTTGCTTCATGTAACTTCCCACTTTCCAAAACCGCGAGTACAACGAGCAGCACCGCTCCGAGTGCCGCTGCGGATACGGGTTCTACGAGTATGGCTGCGGCAGATGTCTATGATGCTGCCTTTTCTGCTTATCAAGAACAAAAAGTTACCCTACCCACCAGTTTCTCTGGTGGTTATTCTTTACCTCTCGATCTGAGCCAGGTGGGTAATTTGGGCGCTTTCTCTTTATCAGAAGGCCAACAGACTGCTCTGAAGTCCAACGGTTTTGTGGTAATCCCGCCCAAAACCGACCCGGATAAAATTTATACTGAGTTTTATCAGGCATATGAATCAGTCCGCTACGAAGAAACCCCGGTTTTTGTAAGCACAGATTCCATCTATCATGTTTACCATCTTGTGTTCGATAAAATGCTGCGCGACCTGGAAAGGGATTCTTTTATTCCGGCGATCAAAGAATTAACCTCAACCATGGTGATAGCCACCACTGCTCAATATCAGAGCTTGAAAGGAACNNGGGCACTGATGTTTCTCCACTTTGGAAACATGATGGCCAGGCTTCTGATCTTCAGTTGATCGAAGATTATTCGCAATATATTCCCCGCGGCCACTATACGCTTAGCCCGGATCTGGAAGCTTATTTTAAAACCATGATGTGGTATGGGCGTTTGACTTACCGGCTGAAAGATTCATTTGAAACCCAGCGAGCGCTCTTGCTCACACAGGCAGTGCGAACTGCTTCCAGTACAAATGGAACTCCAGCGTTGACGCTGTGGCACGAGATCTATGACCCCACCGTCTTCATCGTGGGCAAAGCTGATGATCTGGGAATTGATGAATACGGCAAGATCTCGGATGTGGCTTTTGGGGCGAACCCCGACCTGAAAAGTTTTAGTGATACCACCAAGGTTCAAAGCTTTATAGATACTGCTAAAAAATTACCCGCACCGCAGGTTAATTCAATGTGGGTGTGGATCTGGCAGGACCGAAATGATGTCACCCAGGGCTTTCGATTTATGGGGCAGCGTTTCACTCTGGATGAGTATGTATTCGGACAGTTAATGTGGCGTAAAGTAGGCACACAGGACCAGCCGCGTATGCTCCCCAAAGCGCTGGATTTTTTTGCTGCCAACGGCTCTGACCTATCCCTTAATTTGCTCGACGATATGGGCGAAAACAAGTACAAGAATTACGATACCCAGATGACCAATGTAAAAAGTGAAGTTGCCAAATTGGGCACCGATTCTTGGACGCAGAATCTTTATTGGAGTTGGTTATATGCTCTCCAACCCATTACTGCTGTAAAGGGGACGCAATATCCCATTTTTATGCAAACAGATGCCTGGAAGAAGAAAGACCTGCAGACTGCACTGGGCTCCTGGACGGAGCTGAAACATGACACAATTCTCTATTCCAAGCAGGTGATGGCCGAAATGGGCGGGGGAGGTGTGGAAGAACCCCCCAAGGGGTATGTGGAACCCAACCCCGAAGCCTATGCTCGTCTGCTGGCCCTGGCACAGATGACCCGTTCCGGTTTGGAATCGCGCAGTATTTTGGGCGATACCACTAAAGGCAATCTGGATAACTTGATTGATGAATTAACCTTTTTGACAGATATTTCACAAAAGGAGTTGAACAACCAGACGATCAGCAGCGATGATTACTGGAGGATCCAGTATTACGGGGGTTGGTTGGAAGCTTTAACCATTGCTTCTGCAGATAGCCCGTCCGATAACCAGGGACGTAATTACCTGGAAGATCAAAAATCTGCCGTGGTGGCAGATGTGGCGACCGGTGATGGTGCTGTTCTGGAAGAAGGAGTGGGGTACCCGACGTTGATCTATGTGGTGACACCGAATCAGCCCTATCAGGTGGCTGTGGGTGCCGTTTATACCTATTATGAGTTTACTGTTACGCCAGATAAACGGATGACTGATGATGATTGGCGCAATCTGTTGGTGACGAGCGGTGCGCCAGCTCAACCAGATTGGACCTCAACGTTCATTGTGCCATGA
>PMIV01000281.1:0-1992 GCA_003158355.1 Anaerolineaceae bacterium | reverse complement strand
TACAATCCAACCCCTGGCAGCAGGTAAGCGCTGCTATCAAACAGCAACAAAAAGGAGTGCAGCAGACATTTTTCTTTGCCAATCTGGAATCACCCATTTATGCTGCCGATAATTCACACCGAGAGACCAAAACCGAGGGATATGATCTGTGCGCAGGTGTAGATCAGTTGTCGATACTCAAACAGGGCAGTATCACATTGGTCAATCTTGCCAATAATCATGAAAATGATTGTGGAGCTAATTCAGCCGCAGGTACGCAGGCATTTGTGGAGCAGGCCGGCATTAGCACGGTCGGACCTGATTTAACTCCCACCTATTTGGATACTCGGGCGGGGAGGATTGGACTCCTGGCCGCGGAAGATGTAACAAAACAATTGGATGAAAATACCCTGTTAGAGGCAGTAAAAAGCATTCGAGCAGACTGTGATATTTTGATCGTTTCAATGCACTGGGGAAATGAATATCAATCAGGCATCAGCCTGCGCCAGCAGGAGTTGGCTCAGGCACTGGCAAATGCCGGCGTGGATGTGCTCTGGGGTACGCACCCACATGTTTTGCAAAAGATGGAATGGATCAGTTCTACAAACGGCAGCCATCAAATGCTGGCCATGTATAGTCTAGGAAATCTTCTGACGGATCAATCAATGATGGATCAGACGCAGCAATCTGCACTGGTGACACTGCAACTGCAAGGGAAAAAAATAAAAGGGCTTTCCATTTTACCAATAGAGATGGATCGATCCAGCAGACAATTAATACTGCCGGACAAAGTTGTCGTGAAAAAAATTGAAGATCGATTGGGAGTAAGTAGGTTGTCTGAGGCAAACGTCAGCTTATCTGTACCGGAGGATTAACGCGGGCTAGCTTCTTTTCCATACGCCAGGAAGGTTCTTCAAGAGTATGCCACACTCCCTCATGGTCTGGAAATGACCAAATACCGGCTTCTTCAGCCACGATTTGAAATCCCAACCTTTTATACAACCTTTGTGCGTCCAAGTTATCACGAGCCACATTCAGGGTGAGCCGTGAAAACTTGCGATAGGTTAAAAAATCCTCGATCACTTTTACCATTTCAGTGCCCATTCCCTGATTGCGAAATTCAGGTTTGACACGGAAAGAATATAAATAAGCCCGCTGCCAGCCATCAGCCAATTCGGGACGGTCACAGACCAATTGCACAAAAACCTGGCCGATCAAGCCGTAGGTTTGGGTTTCGGCTATCCAGATCATAGAAGTTCCCTGCTGCATGCGGGAGAATGCATTGGCATAAACGATACGAAAATGTTTAAATTCTTCCCCCCATTCCATGGCAAAGAGGTCAGACCGGGTTGCCGGTCGAATGACCGGTCTGAAAAATTTAGTCTGCAATGAGCTGGAATAGACTTGTTCGACCATGATTATTCCCCTTCAGGAGTTTAATAACTCAGTTAAAAGGTTCAATTCTTGTTCGTTGCTCAAAATTTCACCATCAATCCAGGCGGAACGTAGGCGGTGGATCACTTCACGATATTGCGGGCCAGGGCGCAGCCCCATCGTTAATAGTTTATTCCCATCCACGCCTGGAATCAAGTACTGCCATTGGGTAAATGATCGTTCCAGCTTTTCTTTAAATTCGCCAGGTTCCGACAGCAGGTATAACGCGTATCCAGCCGTTACCGGACAATTTTCTACCTGGTCAAAAAAAGCGCTTGGATTTAATGATTGAATCGAATCACGCTCAGTCCATAAGGTACAAGCGTGTTCAAGTGCATGCTGAATCGCTGTATTCAGGTGAAGTCGATTAGCTATTTCAATTGCCGTTTCTTTTCCCAATGGGATAAGCCATATGAGGAAGGGCAATGCCGTTCTTAAAGTAATATGATCAATCAAAGCGGGCAGTTTCCATGCAGGAGGAATGGGTTCAAATAAAGCTATTTTGAGCGGTTCTTCGCGTTCTTTCTGCCAACGCAGCATAGGATGAATCGCCGCAAAAATTTCTAATTCCTCCAGACG
>PMIV01000012.1 GCA_003158355.1 Anaerolineaceae bacterium | reverse complement strand
TGGATCAAGCGGCCTATCTCTTCAATGTCCTGACGCAACGGATTTGAATCAAAATTTCCAACGATTGAACCTTTTTCTAAAAGAAGGGCATGGTTGGCATTGATCGTTTTGCGCCCACAAACGCCAATGGAAGCGCTTTTTACGCCGCCAGAGAAACCGGCAAAATGATGAGGCTCTATGTTACCGACAACAATACGAACATCTGCCTCGCAAAAAAGACGATTTACAAATACAGGAGTTTCACGGGAGGTAACCCCTTTGAAGACTAAGGCAGATTCATCATCACAATTGTGCGCGACGATGGAGTAATTGGCAATCACTTCTGCAGGCAGAACTTTAGAATATTCCTCAAGTTGCATTGGAATATGCGTACCCATGCCAATAATGAACTGGATGTTTTCCTTTTTTACCCCAAAAGTATGCAATTTTTCAAGCAAAGGAGGTAGCAGCAAAGAATTGGGAACCGGCCTGGTTTTATCATTCACCACAATTGCCACTTTTGATTCAGATGTGATCAAATTCTGCAACTCCAAATTGTTTAATGGATGATCTATTGCGTGCCTGATGATCTCCGACTCAGGTTGATCTGGATATATTTCTGCAGGAAGAATTTGATGAATTTCATAGGAATCTGGAAGGCTAAAACCTATAAAGGAATGGCCATAATGGAATTTAAATTCAGGCATAGATCCTCAATGTTATAACAATATATCTAATTGAATCAATCTCTGCGCCAGTGCCCGTGACCGGCTAAAATACGATCAGGCTGAAGCGCTAATTGATTTTCGAAAGCTAAACAGGCTTTTTGCTGGTTCCATGTGTTTGCACCGGTAGAGGGGGAGAGGTGTTTCCCCTTTGGCCAGATCGAATCTCCGCAAAACAAAGTTCGAGTGGATTTTGACCAAAGAGAGATATGTCCGGGGGTGTGACCCGAAGAATCGAGAACTTCCAAACCGCCTAAATAAGGTAATTCCTCCCCAACGGACAAAATACGATCAATTCGGGCGGATGGAGAGATAAAAAGAGGCGCGGTTAACTTGAAGTAAATGGGTGAAAATACTGATGAACCTTTTAGCTCACGGGAACTTTTGCCCTGACGAATGGCAGTAGCCTCTATCTCTGAAGCAGCACAGATCATTGAGGGTAATTTTGCTTGTAATTTCGCTAAACAACCATAATGATCTCCATCTGCATGCGTGATTACAACTAATTCTATGGAGGATAGGGAAATCGATCTTCTTTCTAAAAAATTAATTATATGCGCATAGTTGTTGCTTAATCCTGTATCAATGAGAAGATACCCATTTTCGCCCTCAACAAGATATTGACGGGAAATTAAAGGCTGAATTTCAATCACTTTTTGATGCATAGTGAAGATCCATTCTTGAAATGATTATATAGGAAGTTCGGTTGAATGGAAATATTCAGGTTTATCAGGAAGTGCCAGGGGAGTAAGTATAAGTTCTAAAAATATATATTTTCTTTGTTTGTTTCTTTTTCTAAAATCAATCCAACTGAATCAGACAAAAATACTTGAACAGGGGAGAAGTATTTGCTATAATATCTTCATGGTTTCGATAAGTATTATTATAATAAGCATGAATAAGAACGATTTGCATAAGGAGTTTAGCAGATGTTGACCATACAAGATGCCATCAATAATTACCTCGATTCTGTCAAATTGGCCCGCAGCGCGCATACGGCAGCCACCTACAAAAACGCAATGCAATATTTTGTTGCAACTCTTAGCAAACATCATATGGTAATTGATAAGGCAGATATCAGCACTCTATCAGAAGATGCCATCGTCTGGTTGGCCACAGACCTCAAGGATCATGCACCGACGACGGAAAGACTTTATTTGACGGCCGCAACAGGCTTCTATTCTTACCTGGCGGCAGATAATCTGGCCACGATCAATCTGCCCAGAATTAAATTACTAATCCAACAAAGAGCTCGACGTCCGGGTATTCGTTTGCCCCAATTTCCAATATCTGCTATTGAAACTGTTCTGCTACACGCAAACGATTTGGCTAAAAAACCGTATGAAGATATATCTGAGCGCCTCATCAACCTGCGCGACCGGGCTTTCCTGATGACCCTGGCGGATACCGGTCTGCGTGTACACGAAGCCTGCAACCTGCGTCGTGGCGACCTGGACTGGAATGAGGGCAAAGCAATGATCATAGGTAAAGGAGACCGTCAAGACGTTGTACGTTTCTCTACGCGCGCTACAGATGCCTTACTTGACTATCTAAATACCAGGCGTGAGATCGATGGATCTTCCAACCGGGCTTTATCTTCACTGCCTTTATTTGCCCGCCACGACCGCGGTGCAGGTCTAAAAGTGAAACCCATGACGACAACAACCGGCAGAAATATTGTCTCAGACCGCGTGGAAGAGTTCCTGGGAAAAGAAGCCGTAGGCACAATAACCCCTCACTCATTCCGGCATTATTTTGTCACAAGAGTTCTCAGGGCATCCGGAAATTTGAAATTGGCGCAAGAATTAGCACGACATAAAAATATTGCTGTTACACAGCGGTACGCCCATCTATCAGATGATGAATTGGATAAAGGTTACTGGAACGCAATCGAAGAAAAGAAATAACACGTTTTGGCATCACGTTGCGAAATTTCCTTCTCCTGGCAAAATTTAATTAAAAAAATTCGTCCCGATTCACACCGGGACGAATCCAGTTTGCAAATATTGTTCTACTTATTTTACAACAACAACATTGCTGGCCTGGAGA
>PMIV01000185.1 GCA_003158355.1 Anaerolineaceae bacterium | reverse complement strand
TTTGCGTGCTTCTTCATAGGCTTCACCCAGTTTGATCAAGCCGTCATCAATATTTCCTTTAATCAGGTTCCTCATCCCCATTAGATAAAACAAATTTGGGATTAAAGATCTCTGACCCATGGCAATAATTGACTTCTCAATTTCTGAAGATTCTTCTTTAAAAGTCTTTTCGTCAATTTCTTTTAAAGATAATTGAAGACGTGCGATACGGGCTTTATTTTCGAATAAACGGTACTTATTTTCACGGGCTTCTTTTATCTCTTCATTGATCTCTAACCTGCTTCTGCCAGTTTCAGATAAAACATCTTGGACTAAGCTGGCACCCAGGCGATCTCCAAGGATATAGAATTGGTTTTCATGCTGCCCAATACCACTTTGATAAAAGGATAATGCACTTTTCAAATCTCCTATTTGTCGATAAAAATCTCCCTGAAGATAATTGATATAAGATAAAGAAACACGATAATTGGGATCAGTTTGACTTAGGGTTGTCATATCTGATAATATCTGCCAACCGGCGGCCAATTCTCCAACCATGAAATAGATCTGAGCCTTCAGAGTTCTTAAGAAGATGTACCACCATTTAATATTTAGTTTTTCCAAAGAGCTTTCGATTGAATTGGCAAGACTCAAAGCGGGAAGATATTCTCCTGAAACAAAGTTAACGAACACCAGGGAAGCTTTAATTTGCACCACTGTTGAGGTTTCAATGATTCCCTGTATATCATGTAACGATTTTATTGCCAATTCTCTAGCTTTGTGGATCTCGCCAATCTGACAATAAGCGAAAACCAAATTAGGGATCATGGTTTTGGTTAGCTGCTGCGCTTTTTCGTTGTCGAGGGATTTGGTAATTGCTTGAACCCATTCAAAATCGACAACAGCCTGAGAAAATTTGCCATACCTGGTAAAAATAATTCCCCTTCTCAAATGCGATTGCGTTTGTTCGAAAATATCCAGTTTGTTATTTTGCAGACTTAATGCAAGTTCAATATACTCCAAAGCCTGGTTTAAATTGCCGTGATAAGCTTCCACCCAGGCCAATCCACTGTAACCCATACCGATCAGTTTATTGTCTCTTCTGTTTTCACCCTCGCGCAAACATATCGAGAAAAGTTCTTCACAGATCACTTCATCATTAATTTCAAAAGCAAATCCTGTCCAATTTCTGATCAGCTCGGTGAACAATTCTGGCGAGTAGTTGTTTTTCATTTCCAGACAAATTTTTAGAGCGTTCCGGTATGAAACATAAACGTCGTTCTTTGAATGAGACGTTAATGCTTGTTTTCCGGCAGACAACCAGTATTTCAAAGCGTTTTCTTGATCTCCTATAGCTTGATAATGCTGCGCAATTTCAGTTTCAATACCCGGTCGATTGATGAATTTTTGTTGTATTGAAACAATCGCTTTTTGATGAAATAAACGCTTTTCCAAAGGGTCCATTCGTTCAAGAACGTAATTCCGAATCATTCCATGAATAAATTCATAACCTCCGACAGGAAAAATTTCATTATTCATTCGCAGAATCCGAGAATCTTGTAATTTTTTGGCGGATTTTGATAACTCTAGTGTGTTGAAACCCGATAATTCTTCCAGGAGATCGGGACGAATTTCTGTTGGAAAGATCGCAGCAGCAGAAAGCACCGCTCGATCTAAATCGCTGAGCCCATCCAGATGTTCCTCAATTAATTTTTGTATTGAACTGTTTACAGGATAAGTTTGTGATTCAATCACTTTCGCCAGTTTTAACTTACTCTCTTTGATCGACTGGAGCATCTCGATCAATAAGCCCGGGTTTCCACCGCTTTCCTGCCTTAACCATTGGCATTCCTCTTTAGAAAGTTTCTCTCCCAAAATATAAAAACAATTTCGTAAATCTCTGCTTCGTTGAGAGGAACCAGATCAATCACGCTTTTATGATGAAAATTTTGATCACGGTTAAACAAGTTTTCCAGAAAAGTATTTTTCACCTCAAGGCATGTTGTAAAAACTACCGTACCAATATCCTGTGCCCCTCCCTTTTCATGCCCAAAAGAAAAAGCTCTTAACGTTTCGGCATCACACCATTGAGCATTATCTAAAACATAGAGAACTTTTCTTTTCCGAGCCATTAAGCTGAAAAGGTAAAAAAAGGCATCAGGGATCAAACGATTTAAGCCCACCGAAAATGCAATATCTTCATCCCTTATATCGTCGCGAATCTTATCAATGTATGGAAAAAGTGGAAATAACGCCTTGGCATAGATCGGGTCAAGCTCTTTCCACTCTTCTTTTGTAACCACGTTTTTTAATCCCTCTACCAGGGCAGAATAGGGGATCAATTCATCTCCGGGGTTTGACCGGAAGAAAATCAATCTAGGAACTACTTCCATCGAACCAATTACTTCTTTGAGTAAACGGCTTTTCCCTGAACCTATTTCACCGCGGAGTAAGACCATTCCACCAGTTTGCAGGCGATTATTTAAGATTGTTTTTCTTTGGTTTCCATCCACAAAATGAACCGAATGTTTCCCTTCATCATTCCAGACAATGTGTGATTCCGGTATCGGATTATTTGCCAATTCACGAGAGCGGCCAATTGAATGCTGTAATAACTGCGGAAGGGTTGATTGACCATTTTCCTGATAAATCGATTCAAGCATGTCACAAAAGTGCAGCAATTCGGACCAAGCTTCCAAATCTCGCAGGCAGTTCAAAACCAGAAAATTTAGCTCAGAATTATGTTTATCACTCAATAATGCCAACGATAACCATTGCAGAGCCTCATTCAAATTACCCGATGAAATACAGTGATCAGCGATCCATTCCAACATCATCTGACGCCAATATTCTAGAGAAACATTTTTATCACTCGCCCACTTTTGGTAAACCTCGGAATCGGTCAGGGTAGACCCAGAAATAAATCCCGGGGTCCGCCACAAATCAATTCCTTCTCGTACTTTTAAATACACATCATCGGAGAAATTGCTATTTGGGGAAATTTCCAGGTTCTTCCGTAATAGTGAAATCGTCTTTTCAAAATCTCGAACATCTACCTGAATTTTATTTTCATATAATGAAATGTATTCCCCCTGAATAGAAAGATAATCATCGCTGTTTAATGCACTGTGTAAATTACTTAACGCTTCTCTGAGGTTTTTCCTTGATTCAGACTCGCTCTGATCGGGCCAAAAGACATCACATAGTGAGGTTCTACTCACAGCGCATTCCTGGCAGGCCAGATAGTAAAGCAGAAAGCGGACTTTGCGCCGCTTTATTTGCAGTGGTTTCCCCCCCAAAGTGACCAACGGAGGACCTAAAAGGGAAATTACCAACCTTTCTGAATTCATTCTCTTTTGATCTCCGGTTTTATTTTCAGATTGTGAGTAATTCTTTTTGCCGCTGCCTGGCCTGAACGAGCATTTCTCGGGCTGCGTTTAGATTTGATTCAGTGATACTGCCGGTCATTTGGGCTAATTCAACGATCCTGCCATTGTCATCAAGAGCTTCAACAGCAGTGGTTGTGCGGTTATCATTGATCTGCTTGTGCACGTTGAAATGTTGGTCACCGAACGAGGCTAATTGGGGTAAGTGAGTCACACACATTACCTGATGCTCCCGGCTTAAGTTCCATAGCTTCTCACCCACCACTGATCCGACCCGGCCGCCAATCCCCTGGTCAATTTCATCAAAGATTAAGGTTGGCACATAGTCCACTCTGGCCAATACATTTTTTAAAGCCAGCATCAAACGCGAGGTTTCACCTCCAGAAGCGATCTTCACCAGAGGTTTTAACCCTTCACCCGGGTTGGGGGCGATGAGGAATTCGACCTGATTAAAACCGTTCTGGTCAAAAGCAATTTTTTCTCCAGAACTGAGCACTATGCCATTTTCATTGGGAATGTACGTAAGTTCTACCGAGAAGCGCGCGCCTTTCATACTCAAGTCATCCAGCTCAGTTTCCACTCCATGCGCCAGGGCTTCAGCTGACTTGCGGCGTTTCTCAGATAATTTTTCTCCGGCAGTAGCTAACGCTTTCGCTGCGATCACTTCGTCTGCTTCCAGTTCAGCAATACGCTCTTCTGCATGGGTAATCGTTTCCAGTTGTTCACGAGCCTCACGGCCGTATTCGATCACAGCAGCAATTGTGCCCCCATATTTACGCTTTAATTGATGGAATAGTTCCAGTCGGTTTTCGACCTGTTCCAAACGCCGCGGATTGAATTCGATCTCTTCCAGGTAACTGCGTAATTCTCGTGCCACCTCTGTGATCTGCGCCTGGGCCTCTTCAGCCTGGCCTGCCAAAGCCTGCCGGCTGGAATCTGTGCGTGCCAGCGAGTTGAGCAGTTGAGTCACTTCACCCAGTAGATCGGTCACCGATTGCGCTTCCGGCCCGCCTTCATCCAACAGTACCAGGGCCTGCTGAGATGAAGCAGCCAGGTTTTCGGCGTTGGCCAATCGGGTGCGTTCGATCTCCAGTTCTTCTTCCTCATTTTCTTTGAAAGCGGCTGCTTCGATTTCTTCAGCCTGGAACTTTAACAACTCACTTTTACGGGTAGATTCTTCTTCCAACCCGCGTAAAGAAGTCAATTCTTTGCGTATACGCAACAAGGTTTGATAATTTATCCGATAATCAGCCAGTTCATTTTCGACCCCGGCAAAACGATCCAATAAACTTAAATGAGAGTGAACGTCCAATAACGAAAGGTGTTCGGCCTGACCATGAATATCCACCAGATAATTGCCCATTTCCTTAAGCAGACTTACGTTTACACTGCGCCCATTCACTCGAGCGATGGTTCGCCCTTCTCCGCGGATCTCACGCCCTAACTGAATGGTCGTCTCGCCGTCATCCAGGGCTTCGCGTTCCAGAATTTCGTGGATCTCTTTTTGTGTCTCGGTGGGAATTGTGAACACTGCTTCAAGAACTGCCCGGTCTGCGCCTGCGCGTACCATGGTGGCATCCACACGACCGCCCACCAGCGCCATGATCGCATCTAATAAAATAGATTTTCCAGCGCCTGTTTCACCGGTGACAATGACCAGACCTTCCTTGAACTGTAGTTCAAGATTCTGGATAATGGCAAAATTCTCAATGTGCAGTTCACTTAGCATCAGGTATGACCTCTTAAATAGTGATCCCTTTTAATCGATAAAAAGCAGTAGAGGTTGCCAATACCGCATAAACCACTGGCCATAAAATGCCAAGGAGGCTATTTAATCCAAATTGTGAAGAAAACAGCAAAGCAAGTACAAATCTAAAGAGAACCAAAGCAATACCGCCAACAAATACAGCAGCCGCGACAAAAGTGGGCAGGTTCCGCGAACGACGGCGGCGCACCACAAAACGCACCACTTCTGCGATTCCCATTCCTGCCAGCGGCGCCAGGAAGATCGTAAAAAAGCCGATCAGACTGACGAAATAGCTACCGATCGCAGACAAAACAACAGCAACAATCACCGCAACGGGGTAATCCCACCATTTAGCTGTATCAAATACTTTTTGCTGACCGCGCACACACTCCTTGCAGCGATAGCCGGTTGGGGTGAGTACTGCGCACGAAGGGCAAATAGGGCGCTCGCAGCGATTACAACGTAAGTGTGTCTCGCGTTTTGGATGATTGTAACAATACAAATGTGTATCTGAATTCAAACTCATTTAAATCCACCAATAGAAGGGTTTTGTTCCAGATAATGCTCAAGATTACGATAGAAATAACCCGGATCTTGAAATATCAGGAATTTCACAACATTCTCACTCACTTTTACGATCACTTTATCCCCATTTTCCAGGTGAACCGGGGAGTGGCCATCCACACTCATCACCGCTTCATGGTCGGTGTTGGTGGTGATCTCCACGCTGGCGCCGCCAGGTAAAATGATGGCCCGATCCATCGAAAGATGCGGAGCCACAGCCACGATTAAAATATTTCGTAGTTCCGGTGGCATGATCGGACCGCCCACTGCAAGGGCATAAGCAGTTGATCCGGTAGGTGTCGCCGCGATCAGCCCGTCCGCTACATAAGAGGCTAAAGAATAACCATCTACTGTGGCATGGATCCGGATCGGCCGTACTGTCTGACCACGGCAGACCACTACCTCATTGATTACCTCGTCGGTCTCTATAAGCTTATCTCCGCGCCAGTGTTCTGCCTGTAACATCATTCGCTCTTCAAAACCAAAATCTCCCTTGAAGATACGCGGTAATTCGGCCTGCCAATCTTCACGGCCAAGCTGCATCAAAAAGCCAAAACGGCCCAGATTGATCCCCAGTAGGGGCAGTCCAACCGGTGCGCAAAGGTGGCCCGCTCGCAGCATAGTACCGTCGCCGCCTAGTGTGATCATCAAATTAAAACGGTGTTCCGCAACCTGCGTTTGCAGTGAAGCATCGTTAATACGAGAAACAAAGGATGTAATCTGCCAGTTCTTTTGAATGAATGCCTGCACTTCCAAAGCAACCTGCATGGCTTCATTTGAACTGGGATGCACGGCAATAGCGATATTTCGTATCGGAGAAATTTGTTTATTCATACGCAGCTAATTATAGCTGGTTTAAAAAGTTAAGTAAAAAAATGCATACCGCAACTGGTATGCATTTTTGGTTATTTGATAAGTTGTGGATGATTATTTTTCCGGGAAACGTTTGGCAAATTCAATGAGAGCTGCCTGCAAATGTTGTTCGCGCAGACTCATGGTCAGATCCGCGCGGGTGCGTTCAATGATGCCGCGAACCAGGTCTGTCTGCCGGCGCAGGCCATTGGTGACTGCATCCGGGTAATCCATGGTGACTAGAAAATTATAGATCTCATCCATGGCATTCAGTAGCCGTTCAGCATCCTCAGAATATCCCTGGCGCAAAATATCCAGGCAACGCCGCCGTAGTTCGCCGATGCATTCTGCAAGGCCGTTGACGTAGGTGTTGTATTCGATCCCCAAATCTTCCGGAGTAGGCAACTGGGTATTCTCAATGATGGCACAGGTAGTACTTGCTTCAGCAAATTCTTTGATGGCATCTTGGGTATAGCCGGCATAATACAGGTCTGGATATTTAACCAGATCTTTTTGCATTTGCTGCACCAATTGGTGGGCTTCATTGAGGAGCTCATGTGCCGGCTCAGATTCACTGCGGTGAATGGCGCGAATGGTATGGGCGCACAACCGGGTTAACTGCCGAGCCTGAACTAATGCCTGATCGCGTGCAGCGGTTCTTTCGTCAAATATTTTACGGGTTTTTTCAGTAATTGTTAAAAATTGGTCCATCATTATTCAGCCTTTGGTGGTTCCGGGGGATGAATTTGTTTAAAAAGGTCGTTTGCCAATGAATTATCGCCGGGTAAATGTATTTCTCCAAATGTCGCTTCATAACGCGCCAGGTTTTCCTTTAATGCCAGAAGAAATAACTTGGCTGCGACAGGTGACATGACAATTCTAGTCAGGATATGCGGCTTTTGTAAAGGTAATACCTGACCAAAATCGAAAACGATATCAGAGGGGGAATGGCTGATTCGTACCAGATTGGAATAGACAGCAGTTAATTCCTCCGGAACATCTATCGGCGAAGCACCGGGTATCGGAGGGGTTTCTTTTGGGTCCATTTTAGCTGCCAGCTTCTAGAATGGGATCTCTTCGGATGGAGCGTTCTCAAGGTCATCGTCCACCGGAGCGGCGCCAGGTGCGCCTTCATTGCGGGCGGATAAGAACTTCACGGTACCAGCGACAAGCTCGTAAGAGGCCCGCGGCGTACCGTCTTGAGCTGTCCAAATGCGTGGACCACCAGTTTTGGCATCCACGGATAAACGGCCTTCGACGAGAACCATTTTGCCTTTTTGAAGAAAACTATTGCATGTTTCTGCTAGTTTACCCCAGGCAGTGACTCTGAACCAAACGGTCTCTTTAACCGGTTTCCCGGCCTGATCATTATATTGACGATCGGTAGCAACTGAAAAACTGGTAACAGCCTGTCCGGTAGGTGTAAAACGCATCTCCGGGTCTCTGCCAAGCCGGCCAACAATAACGATTTTCTGGTACATATTTCCTCCTCAAGCTATTCAAAGATCTGTCTCTATTTATTGTACACGAGATGTAAATATTAACAGTGTCAAATGGGAACAAATTATTATGGCGTCGCTGTTTTGGTAGAAATTGGAAGTGTGTCCGTGCCAATTTGGTATACATTTAGCTCAGAAAAACTGACGGTTAACGGGGTTTCTCCAGCCGAGCGCGCGAAATATCCAATTGTGCCGCTGGCAAATGTTGAATGGGTAACTTCTGCCTGCAATTTGCCATTCATATAAATCCGCATCAATTTCCCATCTGCCCAAATGCCAACTGTAACCGCTTTCCATAATCCCGTGGTGATTTCCGCACTCGGAGTCCAATTTACTACCATGGTCGGGGTTCCGCCCACTACTTGCTGCAGAGCCCATAGACCCTGGCAGTTAATAAGTAAACGGTAGAAACTTTGCGGGCCTTGCGCTCTAAAGAGAATTCCAACCAGATCATTGTCTTTGCATAGAACCCGTTTAACAGTCGTTTCAAGATAAAAATTATTTAATTCAGTATTCTGCCGCAATGACAATAAGCTGCCGTTGGTTGCTTTTACAGCAAGCGTAATGACATTATCTTTGATAATGATATTTCCACCCACCTCCTGTGAATTTTGCCAGCTTCCTGGAGCACTAAAAGTATCATTAAAAATAAGTTGACCATACATAAGGCTATTTTCAACCTGTGGGGTTAGCGTTAGTTGGGGCACAACCGGCGGAGTAGCTGTAGCCGGAAACCAATCAATCGTCGGAGTGATCGTCAGACTCGGTGTAGGCGAAAACAACTCATTGGCAGAGTTTTGCTCCTGGGGTGCACACCCTGTGGCAGCCCAGATAATTCCGCCAATAATTATTAACGAAAATCCGATTTTTATAAGAAGTTGCTTTAAATGGGTCATCAGAATGAATAAATTATACCTTGCATTTCTTTAACGAACATCGGACGTTCTGTAATTGCCAAAAAAAAGGATGTTATAATTTTGGTGGATTGATATGAAAACAATAAAATTTCTTCCTCTTGTTGCAATAGTATTTTGTTTCATCGGATTGATGATCGTCCAACCTATGCTGGCGAACCCCGCCAATGCTCAAGATTACATTTACACTCCTACCGCTGAATCAAATGGGAATATTTATTATGTTGTTAAAACTGGCGATACCTGCCAGAGCATCAGCCTGATCAACAATGTTTCCATTGACCAATTGCGTGCTTATAACAATTTAAACTTGAATGACTGCGACAAGATCACCATTGGTAAAAAACTGTTGATCGGTATTGTACCCACTGTTGCAGCCACAGCCGGGCCTTCCGCTACTCCAACCTCATCGCTGCCAACACCGATGCCTGTTAAAGGTATGGGAACAATTTGTGTTTATCTCTTTACCGATAAAAATGGCAATGCCATTGCCGAAACCGGTGAAAGCTCACTGGCGGGTGGAGAGATCAGCGTTGCCAGTACGGCCGGGGATTACTCAAAAACAGGCTCTTCCACTGGTGACGATCTTCCTGTTTGCTTTTCTAATATCACCGAAGGAACCTACACCATCAGCGTTGCTATCCCCGAAGGCTACAACGCCACCACCTCGCAGAATTACACTGTAAAATTAAAAGCGGGTGATACTTCCACAATTGACTTTGGAGCACAACCTAGTTCTAGTCTCACCATCAATACCAGCAGTTCCAACGGCACGTCTATCCTGTTAGCCATCGTGGGCGGGCTGATCTTGATCGCAGGCGTGGGCATCGGGTTGTATGCTTATTTTATAATTCAAAAGAAATGATCCATGATCTCACCATATAGAGGCCCAATTTAACCGTTGGACCTCTTTTTATTATGCATTTTCACAGGGGTACTGAACTGCGCTATAATCTAAATCCAAAATTTATCCACTTGAGGTGATCATGAGAAATGAGAAGGGACTGGCGTTTCACCTGCATATTAAAGAAGGGGATGTAGGCAGGTATGTGCTGTTACCCGGGGACCCGGCCCGCTGCGAAAAAATTGCAGCCTATTTTGAATCCCCTCATTTTGTCGCCCAAAATCGCGAATACGTCACCTGGACTGGAACACTGGCCGGAGAAAAAGTTTCTGTCGTTTCTACCGGGATAGGCTGCCCTTCCATTGCGATCGCCGTCGAGGAACTGGTGGATGTAGGTGCTGATACCTTTATCCGGGTGGGAAGCTCCGGCTCAATGCAAAGGGATGTGCATGCGGGTGATATTGCTATTGTAACTGCCAGTATTCGCGATGAAGGAACTACCTCGCAATATTTACCGTTGGCTTTCCCGGCGGTAGCGGATGTGGATATTGTTTGCGCCTTGCGTGATGCTGCTGAAAAACTTGGCCAGCGCTGCCACCTGGGAGTATCCCAATCTAAAGATTCTTTCTATGGAGAAGTTGAACGCACACGTATGCCAATGGCGGCCCAGCTTACCGAACGATGGAATGCTTTTGTAGTTGGCGGCGCTATTTGTTCAGAAATGGAATCTGCCGCGCTCTTCATTCTTTCTTCAATCTATCGTAAACGCGCTGGCGGTGCCATGTTTGTGGTTAATGAATCGGAACTTTCTGATATTTCTTTAGGTGATGCCAGAAAACAATTGGCTGAATTCGATGCTGATTCTGTGATCCGGGTGGCTGTCGAAGCTCTTAAGATCCTAATCGTCCGAGACCACGCCAGGGCTAAATAGCATTCGCTGCCGATTTAAACAGCAAACAATTGGAATTTGAAAAATTATGACAGAAATTTGGCTTATCCGCCACGGCCAAACGGATTGGAATTTAGCCGGGCGTTTTCAAGGGCATACAGATATTCCCCTTAATTCCAGGGGACTGATTCAGGCCAGGGAATTAGCAGGAAAATTGTCAGGAATTCAATTTGAGGCAATTTATTCCAGCGACCTCAGCCGTGCTTCTCAGACCGCAGCCATTCTCAGCCAACAATTGAATTTACCCATTCTAGCCGATCCCCGTCTACGGGAAATAAGCCAGGGAGAATGGGAAGGAATGTCTCTCACCGAAGTACGCGAAAAATTTAAATTCGATCCAACCCAGGCCAATGAATCACCCGAAACCTCCAGAGCACCCGGTGGTGAATCAGTAAATGAAGTGGCAGCCAGAATGAAGGCTGCGGCTGATGCGATCGCTGCAGCTTATCCCGATGGAAAAGTCCTCTTGGTCTCACACGGCCTGGCAGTCGCCACCCTTTATTGCATGGCGAACTCATTATCATTGAAGGATGTGCACGGTTACATCCCCGAAAATGCCACACCGCTGGTCATAAATTGGTCTCCTGCGGCCAATGGCATTGGGGTATAGTTTCCACATCAGTCAACTTTACATATTCTATCTGCTCCAAATCGTTTAATGCAGAACACACCCGAATGGTTTTGAACCATAGTCGGGTGTGTGTTTTTTAATTGATTTACCTCGTTGTCAGTGATTGCTCACAGATAAATTGAAAGGGATATTGATCTATTTTATTTTTTTATACGCCATCTATTTTCGCACTGGATAATCTCTTTTCAATTTCCCTGTTTAAACTATATTAGTAATCGGCTTCTATTACAATCCCTTTTTTCCGGACAGTCAGTAACAGGGCAGGAATGATTGCAATTGCGGTAAAACCAATTGACCACCAAAAACTAACATTATAGGCACTGGCAAAGCTCTGAACGCCGGTGGGTGCCTGACCGGAAAGCTGTTGTTCAACAACAGTCGCCAGAATGGCCGAACCGAATGCCCCACCAATGGTCTGTAAAATCCGTGTGGCAATACTGGCATGAGGAACTTGATCTTTTCTCAGGCCCGTATAAGCCGAGGCCATGACTGGAATCAGCAGCCCGCCCAGTCCCGCTCCGCGGATTAGCAGTGCCGCTGCCAACAGAACCTGATTGGTATTCGGACCAGCAAAAGCGAACGGCAATGTACCCGCCGCAGTAATCAACAGACTAAACATCACGATGGTCCGTGAACCAATGCGGTCAGTTAAAGCTCCGAAATAGCCTCTGGTCAACAACATGCCTACTCCCTGTGGAATTAAGAGTAGGCCGGCAAACAAAACGGATTCACCCCGAACCTGCTGGTAGTATAACGGCAAGAGAAGCATCGCTCCATTGGTGATGATTCCGATCAGGAAAAGCAAAACTGATGAGGCGGTGAAATTCAGCGAGGTAAACAGTCGTAAGTCCAGCACAGGAGCATTTTTTGTGCGCAAGGCATAGACAATGAACGCGGCCAACAAGAGCAAGCCGAAGGCTAGAGGAATAATTACAGCAGCACTGAAAAACCCGCCCTGAGCTTTTATCATGGAAATGCCGAAAATGAGCAGGACAAACACGAGAAATAAAAGCAGCACTCCCACAAAATCAAGGGACTGTTTTTTGTCGGATAGTTCATCCTTCGGCAACCCACGCCAGGAAAGCATCAATGCCAGAATGCAAATAGGAATATCGACATAGAAGATCCAACGCCAACCCAGCCCGCTGACGATTACTCCACCCAGCACCGGGCCAAGAATCGGCCCTAGCAAAGCAGGGATGCTAACAATTGACATCACACTCCCCAAATTGCGGCCACCGGCTACTTGAACTAGCATGGTTTGCAAAGTGGGCATCATTAGTCCTGCACCAAATCCCTGAATAAATCTGAAAACAATCAGGCTGTCGATATTCCATGAAAAAGAGGAAAGAATCGATCCAATAAAGAAAACGAACAGCGAGAACATGTACACCCGTTTACCGCCAAAACGATTGGTGGCCCAACCCGAAATTGGTACAGCAATGCCCATTGATAGTACATAACCTGTGGTGACCCACTGCACGACCGAGATTGTGCTTTTCAGGTCGCCGACAATCGTTTTTAGGGCCACATTGACCATTGTCGAATCCAGCAGAGGCGCCAGGGCACCGATCACCAGAATGATGGCTACCCTAATTACTACCGGGTCGAGTTTTTCTTTTTGCGATTTTGAGATACTTGCTTTCTCATTTACCATTTAAATACTCCTATATATACAAATAAGATACTTAACCGTTTCTAATATGGATATGATACACTTAATACACAAGACAGTCAATAGAGCAATTGCGAAAGAAGGAAATCACTATGGATGAGCAAAAGAGCAATCGGCGCCGCGGCGAGGTCTTGGAATCCGCAATTCTTCAGGCAGCCTGGGAAGAATTTTCTGATCTTGGCTACGCACATTTAACAATGGAAAGTGTTGCAGCCCGGGCAAAAACGAATAAGGCTGTTTTATATCGCCGCTGGTCAAATAAAGCAGAATTAATTAGGGCTGCCTTACATATTTATTTGCCCAAGCCTATGACTGTAATTCCGGATACAGGGAATCTTCGTAATGACGTTGTTTTATACCTCCGTGGATTGGCTGAACCCTTGCAGATTGTTGGAGCGGATGCAATTCATGCGCTCATTGGCGAACTCCTGAATAAATCATTGATCTCAGCAATACCGCCAATACTGCAGCCAGGTACAGAAAGTAAGTTGGGGGCAGCCATGTTGACTATTTTAAAAAATGCGGAAAAGCGAGGGGAAATCAATTTGGCACAAATGAGTCCGCGCATAATTTCGTTACCTCTTGATTTGTTTCGCTATGAAGTTCTTTCCCGCCACGAACCAGTTTCTGATAAAACAATAACTGAGATCGTGGATGTTATTTTCATGCCGCTTTTAAAATAATTATTGAATGATCTTTTGTTTTTCCTGTGCCGTG
>PMIV01000015.1 GCA_003158355.1 Anaerolineaceae bacterium | reverse complement strand
ACCTGCGCTGCACCGGTGATCATGTTTTTGATGTAGTCGCGGTGACCTGGCATATCCACGTGAGCATAGTGACGTTTTTCGGTCTCATACTCTACGTGCGCAATATTGATGGTGATTCCACGGGCCTTCTCTTCGGGTGCGTTATCGATCGAATCATACGGCCGGTATTCTGCTTTCCCGAAAAACCCGCAGTACTTCGTGATCGCTGCCGTCAAAGTCGTCTTCCCATGGTCAATATGACCCATCGTTCCCACATTTAAATGTGGCTTTGTTCGTTCATATTTCTGCTTGGCCATAATTCCACTAGCTCCTTAAGAGGTTCTTTTGCACATCAAAAGATTATTTACTGAGTAATTTTTCTTTCACAGATTCAGACACGGGCGCATAATGGTCAAATTCCATGGTGAAAACACCGCGACCCTGTGTTCCCGAGCGTAATTCTGTTGCATAACCAAACATTTCGGCTGCCGGAACCATACCGCGTACTGCTTGAGTATTACCGATATGAATATCCGTACCTAAGATCTCACCGCGTCGAGACGTCATTTGACCTAGCACTTCGCCCAGATATTCTTCTGGAATGGTGACTTCCACTTTCATGATTGGTTCAAGCAAAACACTGCCGCCTTTTTGCATACCTTCGCGGAAGCCCATAATTGCGGCCATCTTGAATGCCATTTCGCTCGAATCAACCTCGTGATAGGAACCATCCACCAGACGAATACTCAGGTCAGTAACAGGATAACCCAACGCACCCGAATCAACGGCTTCTTTAATACCCTTTTCAACTGCGGGGATATATTCCTTCGGAATAGAACCACCCACGATTTTGTTTTCGAAAACAATACCTTTACCGCGTTCCAATGGTTCAAGGTCAAAGACAACATGACCATATTGGCCGTGGCCGCCGGATTGTTTGACGTATTTATAAGAGAAGTTCTTGACAGGCCGATTGATGGTCTCACGGAAAGACACCCGTGGTTGACCGACATTTGCCTGAACATGAAACTCGCGTTTCAAACGGTCGATCAAAATATCCAGATGGAGCTCGCCCATACCAGAGATGATCGTCTGACCGGTGTTCTCATCAGAATGCACGCGGTAGGTCGGGTCTTCTTCAGTCAAACGCTGCAAGGCATTTGCCATCTTTTCCTGATCCACAGCGGACTTTGGTTCAATAGCAATAGAAATGACAGGCTCCGGAAAAGTGATCCGCTCGAGCACTACTGGATTATCCACCTCACAAAGTGTATCTCCGGTGAAACTGTCTTTAAGCCCTAAAACGGCTCCAATATCACCAGCACCCACTTCATCGATATCTTCACGGCGGTCAGCATACATACGCAGTAAACGACCAATGCGTTCTTTGCGTCCTTTGGAGGAATTGTAGACCATGCCGCCTGTGGCGATCTTGCCGGAATATACTCTGATATAAGCCAACCGGCCCACATAAGGATCACTGACGATCTTAAAGACCAGCGCGCTTAAAGGAGCAGTATCTTCCGCAGGGAATTCTACAGGCTCATCATTTTTTATATATGTCGCTTTTACAGCGGGAACGTCAAGAGGGGAAGGAAGGTAATCGATCACTGCATCAAGGACAAGTTGGACACCTTTATTCTTTAGGGAAGATCCGCAAAAGACAGGGGTGACCTGGTTGTGCAAGACCGCAGTACGCAGAGCAGTTTTCATCTCTGGTATGCTGATCGTTTCACCTTCAAGGTATTTCATGGTCAGGTCATCATCGAGCTCAGCAATTTTTTCGATCATTTGCTGGTGCATCTCTTCAGCCTGGGGTTTCAGATCATCCGGAATTTCGGTAACTTTTGGCTCTTTGCCCAACTCATCTTCAAAATAGATTGCCTGCATTTCCATCAGGTCAATCATGCCTTTAAAGGAAGATTCGCTTCCAATCGGCATTTGCATAGGGATGGGGTTAGCACCAAGCCGTGACTTGATGGTACTGATCGTATAATCGAAGGAGGCTCCTGTGCGATCCATTTTGTTGACAAAACAGATGCGCGGGACGTTATAACGATCAGCTTGACGCCAGACTGTTTCACTTTGTGGTTCAACACCCTGAACCGCGTCAAACACGACAACTCCGCCATCCAAAACACGTAAAGACCGTTGTACCTCGGCAGTAAAATCAATGTGTCCCGGTGTGTCAATTACGTTGATCTGGTAGCCCTTCCAACCAGCAGTTACAGCTGCTGAAACAATCGTGATACCGCGTTCGCGTTCCTGTACCATCCAATCTGTAACTGTGGTGCCGTCATCTACCGACCCAATACGATATGTGCGGCCGGAATAGAAAAGAATCCGCTCAGTTGTCGTCGTTTTACCGGCGTCAATATGAGCAATAATTCCAATATTACGGCACTTCTCTAGTGGAAAATTACGTGGCATGAAAAACCTAATCTCTCTACTTTTTTAATTACACTCTGAAATGGGAGAAAGCACGGTTGGCTTCGGCCATCTTATGAGTTTCTTCCCGTTTACGAACAGCAGCACCCTGGTTATTTGCGGCATCCATCAACTCGGCTGAAAGTTTTTCAGCATAAGAATTGCCGGTTCGGGCAGCAGCTGCGTCAATTAGCCAACGCATCGCCAGAGTCATCCGGCGGCTTGAAGGAACTTCCATTGGCACCTGATAGGTGGCACCACCCACACGGCGTGGGCGTACTTCCATGATCGGGCCGACATTTTTCAAGGCAGAATCCATCACTTCGACGGGATTCTTGCTTGTTTTCTCTTTAATGATGTCAAGCGCGTCGTAGACAATCGTCGCAGCAACACTTTTCTTGCCGCGTTTCATGATCCGGTTAATGAAAAAAGTTACCGGTACGCTGCTATAGCGCACATCAGCTTTAATTTCTCGTGGTTCTGGTTTAGTCCGTCGCAT
>PMIV01000038.1 GCA_003158355.1 Anaerolineaceae bacterium | reverse complement strand
GCTTGATTCGTTGGCGCGTGCTAAAATAAAGGGTAAGATAATGAAGACTTACTGGGTCATTTTTACCCACGTAGAGTGTCTGGCGGAATCCAACCCTCCAGAAAGGATGCAACCATGTGTGGAAGGTTCACACTTACCCTTGAAGCTGAAGACGTGAAGAAGGAATTGGACCTTGGCCCGATGCCAGCCGATTGGGTGGCCCATTATAATGTGGCCCCTTCTCAACCGGTGGCGGTTGTCGCCGGCGCCGGTGAACGCAAAGTCGAGTGGATGCGCTGGGGCCTGATCCCGTCTTGGGCCAAAGATACCAGCATCGGCGACCTGTTGATCAACGCTCGTTCTGAAACGTTAACCGAAAAACCTGCCTTCCGCAATGCTTATTCCCGTCGGCGTTGCTTGATTCTGGCCAATGGTTTTTATGAGTGGCAAAAGGTGGAACAAGGACCGAAACCAACCCGTATTTATTATTTCCAATTAACCGGTGGGCGTGCATTTGCCTTTGCCGGGCTGTGGGAAACCTGGAAATCGCCCGAAGGTCAGGACCTGCGCAGCTGCACCATCATCACCTGCGCCGCCAATGCCATTGTGGCGCATATCCATGACCGTATGCCGGTGATCCTCGACCGGGAATCGTGTTGGAAATGGCTGGAAGACCGGCGCATTCCTGATTTGCAGCCCCTGTTGGCGCCCTACCCGGCGGAGAAGATGATCACCTTCCCGGTGTCCCGCCTGGTAAACGATCCGGCTCACGATAGTAAAGACCTGGTTGCTCCAGTTAAGCTACCCGGGCAGGCCAGCCTTTTACAGCAGTAGAGGAGGTCGATTTGGCTGAAAGTGACAATCCACATTCGCAGTCCCTGGGGATGGTGCTGCTGGCGGAGGATGATCTTTTTGCTCAGGAGGTGATTACTAATCTGCTGCAGCGGCTGGGTTTTTCAGTTGAGGTGGTGCCAAATGGCACCCTGGCAGTTCAGATGGCAGTTGAGGACCCGGGTAAATATGTCTTGATTTTAATGGATTGCGAGATGCCCGACCTGGATGGTTTCGACGCCGCCCGCATGATCCGCGAAAGTGAAGGGCGCAGCGCTGTACGCATCCCGATCGTCGGGCTGGTAGAAACCGGCAGCCGCGGCGGCTATGAAGATTGTTTTGCCGCCGGCATGGATGACTGCATTCCGAAGCCTGTGCCGGTCGAAGAGTTAAAACAGGTGATGCAAAAGTGGGCCCGGCCAGTTCTGATGAATCAGGGTAGTAACCTATCCATGGATCCCACCGATCTGGATGACTCCCCACTGGATTATGAGATATTGGAAGGGATTCGCGAACTGCAAATGGAAGATGAGCCGAATGTGCTGATCGATCTGATCGGCATGTACCTTGAAAATTCACAGACCCTGCTCGGGCGTGTGCGCCAGTCGATGATTGACCGCAATTACAACGAGCTGCGCAGGAGTGTCCACAGCTTGAAAGGTACCAGCAGCACCCTGGGCGCCCATCGTCTGTCAGATTACTGTAATGAGGTGCTGCGCATGGTCGATCATGCCGCTTCTTTTGATCTCCTGGTGGTATGGCTGCCGCGCCTGGAAGTAGAGCACGCGCGGGTGTGCCAGGCGCTGCAAGCTGAACAAAAAAAGTAAAACCAGCATTAAAATTGTCCACTTAATTGCTTGACCCTATAGGGGGGTCATGATAAAATCTTCTGCGTTGCCCCCATGGTCTAGTGGTTAGGACACAGCCCTTTCAAGGCTATAACCAGAGTTCGAGTCTCTGTAGGGGCACAGACAAACAAGATCCCGCCCAAAAGGCGGTTTTTTGTTTATTCCCGGCTTTTTTTCTGGCTTCATCGAACATTTTCCTGCTATCTTCGCCGGTATGATTAACCAGATCGAGGATAATTTTCTCTTGTTAATGAACACAATAACATCCGTTTTCATATAACTCCCAACGAATTATTTCTATTGGTTCAAAAAGTAAACCCGGAAATCTTAAATTTTCTATCCCCGCAGCAAGCTTTGGGATATTAATCCTTCGCAATAAATCAAATAACCATCATCATTTTACCCATAATGCTTTAAAAATTAAGCGGGCAGGTGATTGCCTGCCCGCTTACACTTTCAATTACACTTTCACGTAAACTTACGTCAACACTTACGATTGTACTTAAACGTACATATACACTTAAACTTATTTTTTTTTCGAAGAAAGGACCAGGAATCCACAGTATCGTCGTGGGGAACGCCTGACTGAATAGTAAAACTCTGTCAGTCAGAAAAATTACCTGTCCTTGCTCCACTGGATGATCGGTTCCATTTTTGCTAAGTGAACCTCCTTCCGTGGTTTGAAGAACCACTAAAACCATTATAGTAATAAATTAATAACAACGACCTTACAGATTCAGCTTTATTTAACCAAAGCGGATATTTGTTTAAAGGCAGGTGTGCCAGCCTGTCCCAGTAGTTGAAACAGGAAAGTTTCGGTTGAGCCGACAAAGGCCCCGGCTTCACGCATTAGCTGCAAACCAGTCTGGTGATTGAAAAAGGTGCGGCTACATAAAGCGTCACCCGGCAGAAAAACATGCCTGGTTTGCAATAACAAATCCAGAGCTGTTTGATAAATGCAGACATGTGTTTCCATTCCGCACAGGATTAAATTTTGAATATCAAGTTTGTCCAAATCTGCGACAAAATCCGGTTGGCGCATACAACTAAAAACAATTTTTTCGTAGGCTTTAAACGGATCAATCAGGGTTTTAATTTCAGGATGAGTCGGACCCAAACCTTTGGGATATTGTTCGGTCACAAATACTGGTAAGGAAAGGATAT
>PMIV01000031.1:3365-4521 GCA_003158355.1 Anaerolineaceae bacterium | reverse complement strand
GGCGAAAGAGGAGATCATCCCCACGGGAGTTAATCCGGCTTTGTTTGTGGTCTTACCCATCATCGCCCTGGCGGCGGCATTAACGGCCGCTTTGTACGTTCCGATGTTTGGTTTGCAGCCAGCCTACAGTTTTTCGGGTGATCTGGTGGTGACGCTTTACCTCTTGAGCCTGATGACGCTGTGTATCGGTCTGGCAGGCGCAAACACCCAGGACCGCTTCTCACTGGTCGGTGCGACTCGTGCGCTCACTCAGTTATTCTCTTACGAAGCGCCGTTCTTGCTGGCAATGCTGGGTCCGGCCATTGCGTTGGGTACCTGGAATATCAACACCATCAACACTGCGGCAGCGCACAACTGGTGGTATCTGATCACCCAGCCGTTCGGTTTTTTGGTGGCGCTCATCGGATTGATGGGCAAACTGGAATTACCTCCATTTGACGCCCCTGAGGCCGAGACCGAAATTGTTGCCGGCGCTCTCACCGAATACAGCGGCCGCGGTTTGGGAATTTTCCACATTGGCCGCAACGTAGAACTGGTGATCGGCCTGACGATGATCGCCTCATTCTATATGGGCGGACTTTCTTCCCCATTGGATTTCTTATGGAAGACACTGGTACTGCTTCTGGTGACCGCTCTACTGCAATCACTGTTCGCCCGCCTGCGTATCGATCAGACCGTTGGCATGTGGTGGCGCATCGGTACGATATTAGTTCTGGTACAATTGCTGGTGATCATTCTGGGACGGTATCTCGGACCGGTGCTCCAGTCATTGATCGGAGGTTAGCGGTATGACTATTGGCTCAATGTTTGGGGATGTATTCAAGTCTTTCTTCAAGAAACCGATGACGGAAAAGTATCCTTTCGAACCGTCTCCGGCACCTGCAAATTTCCGTGGGAAACTCATTTGGGATCCCGAAAAATGCACCGGCTGCCAGTTATGCGTCAAGGATTGCCCTGCCAATGCGATCGAAATTTTAACGATTGATAAGGTCAATAAAAAATTCGTGATGCGCTACAACATGGACCGCTGTACTTTTTGCGCCCAGTGTGTGCTGAACTGCCGTTTCAACTGTATTCAAATGTCAGACGACCAATGGGAACTGGCTTCCACCAAGCGGGAACCCTTTGAAGTGTATTATGGAAGAGAAGAAGATGT
>PMIV01000031.1:0-3273 GCA_003158355.1 Anaerolineaceae bacterium | reverse complement strand
GGCAGCCTGCCCGAAAACGCCAGCGGCATTTTACGTCGCTTTGGGGCGGAACTGGTTATATTGGTGGATGCGGCCAATTTTGGCGATGAGCCGGGAGAAATCCAATGGCTGGAAGCTAGCCAGATCGGCGGCATGAGCGCTTCAAGTCATACCTTACCGCTTTCTGTATTGGGGCAATTCCTGGCTGCTGAACTGAACTGCCGGGTGGAATTCCTGGGCATTCAACCGGCTCAAACTGAATTTGATACTGCGCTCGATCCACGCATCGACAAGGCCGTGGATGAAATTGTGGGGAAGTTTTCAACCGTTTTTATGTAAGTGACCTCAATTACTGATTTTCGTCTAATTTAATATTCGCCATCTGCTCAAGCACGCCGAGGATGGCCGAATTATCCAGATTGCCGTCGCCTGACTGCAGCATGGCGGTGTAAAGCTGCATATCCACGGCCGCTGAGGGCAGGGGGATGCCATACTCGCGGGCGGTTTCCATGATGATGTTCAGATCTTTGGCCTGCATGGAGGCTTTGAAGCCGGGCTGACGGTTGCCGGCGAACAGACGTTCGGGTTTCACGTCCAGGGTCCAGCACTGGGCAGCGCCGCTTTTAATGGCCTGAACCACCTTTTGCGGGTCTGCACCGGCTTTTTGGGCAAAGACCAGCAGTTCCGCCATCGCCACCATCTGGGCAGCAACCATGATCTGGTTAGCAGCCTTGGCAATTTGCCCGGCGCCGGACTCGCCCACATGGGTGACGGTTTTGCCCATCACATTGAATACCGGCCGGACGACTTCCAGCGCTGCGGCTGGCCCGCCGACCATGATCGTCAGAGTGGCGTTGCGCGCACCAATATCTCCGCCGCTGACGGGAGCATCCAGGGCCAGTACTCCCTTTTCAGCCAGGCGGGTAGCGATCTGGCGGGTAGTGGCAGGCCGGATGGTGGAGTTATCCACGAAGATCAACCCGGGATGGGCTCCGGTGAAAATGCCATTTTCGCCCAAAGCCACCAATTCCACATCCGGGCTATCGGGCAGATTGGTAAACACAATATCCACCTGACCGGCCACCTGCGCGGGGGAATCTGCCCGCTGCGCGCCTTCCTGAACCAGTTCGTCCACCGCAGCCTGACTGCGATTATGCACCACCAGTGGAAAACCGGCTTTGAGGATGTTGCGCGCGATCGATTTTCCCATCAACCCTAGACCAATATAACCAACTTTTAACATGTAAATCCTCCAAATGAATGCTGCAGCAGCACTGTAAACCGATACAACATTCCGTTTATTTTTGCGTATACTGATTATATCGAATTGAAGGATTAAATATGGAAAATACTCCTATACCCCCAACAAATAGCCCTGAACTGAAGCGCCGCGAACAAAATAACGGCGCCGGGTGGGCATTGATCTTAATTCTGGTAGGTGTGATCTTTTTAGTGCAAAATCTGCATATCGCCAGTTTCACTTTTCACTGGTGGGCATTGTTTATCTTCATCCCTGTGATCGGATCGCTCTCGGCGGCGTGGAATGGCTTTCGTCGGGACGGGCGGATCACCACAAAAGTAAGCGGCAGCCTGGGCAGCGCGGTGCTGATCGGCACAGTGGGGACTATCTTACTCTTGGGGCTGGATTGGGCCTTCTGGTGGCCTCTGGTGGTCATGGCAGTCGGTCTATCCATGCTTCTCACCGGGGTCGGAAAACTCGAACGCTTGAATAGCCAGACGCTGTCGGTTCTGACCCGCCTTAGTGCCTGGATCGGGTTGGGAGCTATCCTGCTGGGATTCGGCTTCCTGGTCAATTCACTGCCCATCTCCAGTTTGCATCCTTACCTGGTAGGGTATAAGTGGTGGGCAATTCCCATCCTGATCCCCGGCCTGGGTGCGTTCATCAGCGTGGTGCAGCTCTATATTGAGAATCAGAACCAGATGAATTGGGCTGCCTGGTCCATGTTATTGGTTGCCGTATTCATTGTTGCAATTGGTCTACTGGCTTTGTTTGCCCTGGATTGGAATTTGCTCTTCCCGGTGGTACTGATTGCCTGCGGTCTGGTCATTCTGGTCGGGTTCTTCAATAAAAAGTAATCGATCTTCAAGTCATGTCGGATGGTATTCCATCTGACATGACTATTTACTCTGGAAGGATGGGCGGGATTAGGTTAGACTATTTCCTATAAAATATCAATAATCAAAGGGAAATGATAAACGTATGCCTGAACAGACACCCCGAATCCTGGTCTTGATACCGGCCTTCAACGAACATGAGCACATTGCCAGAGTGATCAGCCAATCGCTCGTCCATTTACCCGTGCTGGTGGTCGATGATGGTTCCGCGGATCAGACTTTCGAGATTGCCCAGGAAAGCGGAGCTGCGGCATTGCGCCAGGACCCGAATCAGGGCAAGGGTGCGGCCATGGCGCGCGGATTTGAGTACGCGCTCGAACACGGTTTTGCTGCCGTGATCACCCTGGATGGGGATGGACAGCACGACCCTCAGGAAATCCCCAATTTTGTAAATGAGTTCAACCAAAACCACAGCGATCTCATCATCGGGGAGCGCGATTTTAGTAAGATGCCCTTCATCCGCATGTGTTCGAACACGATCGGCACATGGATGTTCTCCCGGGCGATGGAGCAATACATCCCGGATAATCAATCGGGGTACCGGCTGATCTCGGCCAATCTGATGCAAGCCATGCTCTCCAGCAAAAAACACGGGTTCGAGTTCGAAGTGGAGATGATCTTACGCTGCGTGCTGGAGAAACAAAAGTTAAGCTGGATCCGCATCAAAACGATCTATGCGGATGAACACAGCCACATCCAACCCCTCAAACACGGCTGGCGTTTTGTGAAGCTCACACTCAATACCCGAAGGGTCGTGCGCCGCTTCAAAAAAGCGCAACGGGTAAATCAATAGACCATCTAATGCTGCCGGCCGTTCTGCCGGCAGTTTTTTGTTAACCAGGGGTTATACAAATTATTGAAACACTTCCCGGGTTTGATTATAGTTAAAGTGAATTGGGAGAGTGAATGATGAATAAAAATATTCTGAGACAAATTTTGGTAATTCTTGCCGTCGCGGTCACCATTACTATTAATGCACTGGCGGATATTCTGCCGATCAATGGCCTGGGAACTGGGGAAATCTCGAATAGCTTCAAGGTTTTCTTTGTCCCTGCCGGTTACGTATTCTCCATCTGGGGAGTGATCTACCTGGGTTTCATCGCCTATGCCGTTTATCAGGCGCTGCCCGCCCAGCGCGAGAATCCGCGGCTAAAGGCT